>DATLAK010000149.1 GCA_035527535.1 Armatimonadota bacterium | reverse complement strand
TATGCGTAAAGCTTCGGGCATGTCATTCCGAGGAAGCGACGCGCCCGAGGAATCCCCTATCGGGGATGCGCAAGATCAGCGATTCCAGCCGCGAGCAACCCCGGTAGGGGATCCCTCGCGTTGCTCGGGATGACACACCCGCTGGGTGAGCTCTTCACGCTCGGAATGCATAATCTGGGTTAGAGAAACCGGGCGGAAGGCCGGCTTCTGCGTTGCGACAAAGGTGCCGGCGGACAAGTTGACTCAGATGAACGCTGGTTGCGACAGGAATATGCGGAGACCCGGATTGATCTGCTGCGCGTGCTAAAGGACGCGCCACGAGAGATAGCAGGGCGCGGCGTCAAGTCACTCGATGTCTATCATCGCCTTGACCACGCCATCGCGGTAGCCGGCGACGAGGTCAAGCGCTTCGTTGCTACGCTCGAACCTGAAGCGATGCGTGATCATCACCTTGCCATCGCAGTCCTTGCGCGCCAGCATATCCAGCGCGAGCTGGACGCAGTGATTCTGGCGCCGGACATTCTGGATGCAGATCTCCTTGTGGCGCAGGCTGTCGGGGTCGAAAGAGACCCGCTCCTGGGTGGCCGGTATGCCGATCAGCATGAGCTTGCCGCCCGGCGTCAGCATCTCCACCGCCTGGTCGAGGGCCTCCTGGTCGCCGCAGCACTCGAAGACCGCGCTGAGCCCCCCCGGCTCGCGCTCGCTGACCGCAGCCACCACATCGCGCCGGTCGGGGTTGCCGACCCAGTCGGCGCCCATCTTCGTCGCCCACGCCAGGCGTTCGTCGAGCTTGTCGGTTACATAGATCGCCGCCGCTCCCTGCCCCCTGGCGCACAGCAAGACGCTCAGGCCGATGGGCCCGGCGCCGAGTATGCCTATCTTCGCCCCTCGCATGGGGATCGCTTGCTTGACCGCATAAACGCCGATCGCCAGCGGCTCGGACAGCGTCGCCTCGTCCAGAGTGAGACTGGCAGCGATCGGGAAGCAGCTCGTCTCCGGCATCACCAGGTACTCGGAAAGGCACCCCTGGGCCTGCCCGGGGCAGCCGAGGAAGCGCAGGTTCCGGCAGGTGTGGGGCCGCCCGGCGAGGCACTGGTCGCACCCCCGGCACGACATCGCAGGCTCGATGGCTACGCGGTCGCCGGGCCTCACCCGGGTGACCGCGGCTCCGACTTCCTGGACGACGCCCGCGCCCTCGTGTCCAACGGTGAAAGGATACTCGACGACCTGGCGGCCGATGCGTCCCTGACCGTAGTAATGCACGTCGGAACCGCAGACCCCCACCACGGCCATCTTGATCAGGACCTGGTCGTCGGCGGTGATACGGGGCGTGGGGACCTCCATCATCTCCATCCGGCGAATCCCGGTCAGCCTCATGGCTCTCATGGCGGCCATCCTGAAGTACTTATTCTTGCACCCGGTACCGGAGGGTGAAAACGTCTCCGGACCGTAGGGCAGCCTCTCGTCCAGGCCGAAGTTCGCGAAGTGCATGCAGACGATGGCGGATTCGTCCTTCGGAACATCTACCGTCATCGCGTCCCAGCCGAGGAATCCTTCGGCCGGCACATCGCTCGCGAGGTCTGCGTCGTACTGCCGATGGAGCTGCGTCAATCCGCGAAGGTCTCGTGACGACGCGATGCCTCGCCTCGCTCGGAATTACAGTCGCTACCAGAAGTGGTAATCCGGCGCGCCGCCCGCAGGCCCATCCGCCAGGTCGCCCCTACCCCAGCCAACGCAGCGCCGCGCGGGCGGTGTCAAGGGGATCTGCGGCGGGGGTGATGCCGACGGCAAACGGCCGCACACCCACGGCGGCGCGGACCTCTTCCTTTTCCAGCGATCCGTCGCCCAATGGCAGATGGCGGTCGAGGCGCATGACGCCGGGGCGAATATCCGCGTCATGCACCTGCACGTAGCGCAGCCGCTTGCCTAGCCTCTTCGCCGCGGCGGCCGGCCTCTCGTCGCTCAGCAGCGCGTGGCCGACATCGAGGGCCGCGGCGACATTGGGCCGGTTCACCTCATCCACTATCGCGGCGGTCTCGGCGGAGGAGGCGAACAGGCGAAACGGCGCCGCTACGAGCAGAATCGTCGTGTCTCCTGCCGCCGCCAGCTCGCGCAGGCTTTCGACCAGCAAAGGGCGCGCCTCGTCCACCGACTGGTAAACCTCAGCGAGGCGGCTCGGTGCGACCACTAGAAAGGGAATCCCCTGCTCGCGCATTTTCGCCAGGGTGCACAGGAGCCGGCGCAGGGTGTCGCGGCGGCGGCGCTCGACCGCGTCCGACAGGCTGCCCGTCAGGTACGGGCGCAGCTCGTCCATGGCATTGACGCACAAGGCGCGCAGGCCGGCCTTTCTTGCCGCCGGCTGCCAGTGGGAGAGGTTATCGAGGCAGGCGGGGGTCAATTCCAGGCCGCGGTAGCCCGCCGCCGCCAATTGCTTCAGGGGCCATCCTTCGCTCGAGCCGGTGAGGTAAACGGGGTTGACCGCGGGCGACATTGCATCATCTCCTTCCACGCCGAGGACCGGCTCGGCAGCGAGCGCCGCCGCGCCTGTCGCGACCGCAGCCGCGTGCATCAACTCGCGCCGGGGGTCCTTCACTGCCGGACCTCGAATGCCGCACCGTCGAGCAGCAGCTCGACGACCACCACCTCCAGCGGCGGCACCTGCACCCGCACGCAGTCGCCGCCCGGCAGCGGTCGGTCGGTCATCCAATCGGTCGCCTCTCGCACGCGCGCGCGCCGGGGGCGAAGCGCACCCTCCCAAGGCTCGGCGGAGTTGTTGCACAGGGTCACCACCAGGCGGTCGGCGCGCTCGGTGACATTGACCAGGAACTGGATGGGTGACCCCTCCACCGCAACCAGATTAGAGGAACGCAGGTAGGGCAGCAGGATCGCCTTCACGTGTTCGAGGATGGCATAGGGCGAGGGCAGCGGCTGCTCGATCTCGTTGTGGATGTGTTCGGGGGCGAGCGTGGGGTTGGTGAGGAAGAATTCCGCCGCGAAAAGCAGGGTCGAGCCGCCGGTCGCATGATTGCTGCGCACGACGAGGGGCGCGCCCTGGCGCGTGCGCGCGATCACCTCAGCCGCGGGATCGCACGTCAGGCGGTGCATGCGGAAAGGCGATTCGTTGATCGGCCATGGGTGCCCCTCGATGATGGCGTGGTAGGCCTCCTCGACTGCGCCGACCTCGACCCCGAACCGCGCCTGCGCCTCCGCGCCGAGCTGGTTGGCGCACGCCACCACCTGCCCGCCGCGCTCGAGGTAGCGCGATAGTCTGCCCAGCAGCTCTCCTTCGATGCGCGTCTCGCCGAGCACGACCACACATTCATAGTGATTGAGAATCTCTTCGGACGCATCCGACAGCAGGATGTCGAACGAATCGCCGCAGGGAGTCGCGGTCAAGAAGCCGCGCTCGCTGTGGTAGAAACCCGCGTCCTCGTAATGCGGGTAGAGCTCGCGCAAGAGCAGATCAATCTGGTGGTCGCCCTTTTCGTAGGGCATGTTGCCCCACACGAGATGCGTATCACCCGTGTACAGGTGGCGCGGGGGCGCCCACCCCGCGTGGAAGTCCCACAGCAGGGCGACGGGGGTGTGCTGCTCACCCCGGTGCGGATGCGCGGCGCACCAGCGCGCGCCGCGGAGATGCTCGCGGCCGATGTCGGTCAGCACCGGCACTTGCCGCTTGACGCCGTTGACTGTGCGCTCCTCGGTCGCGCTGCCCAGGTGCCCCGACTCGAAGCCCATGATGACGCTGCCGTACATGACGAGGACATACCACAGGCGGCGCAGCAAGCTCATGCTGGTGCCCGCGGTGGGGCCCCTGAGGAAGCCGGACGCAGTGGTGTCTTCGGCGTTGAGGTCAGCGAGCGACTTCGCGCCCCAGCGGTTCCACACGCTGGCGTTGCCGAACCACAGCAGGCCGTATTGCTTGCCCGCGCCGCGGATAAAGGCATACCACATGGGGACGCTGGGTAGCGCCTGCGCGCTCTCGGTCCCGAGCAGCCGGTGGTTGCCCAACTGGGCGAAGTAGTGCGGGAAGGTCAGGCTGTTGAGCGCGGTGAGGTAGTTTTGCAGGTCGTCGCCGAGCTGGCGAAAATACTGGCAAAACGCATCATACGCCTGGCGCCGCGTGACCGGAGCGGGGCACACCAGCTTGGCGTAGCCGCCGATGTAGCGCCCATCCTGTTCGCCGTTGTCATAACCGAGGAAACGGGGGCCCATCTGTTGCAGGAGGTAGTGGTGCACGTCGTCGGGGACGCGGTACTCCGAGCAACCGAAGCGCTCGAACGGGCCCGACGGGCAGTAGTTCCAGACGTCAAACAGGTAGAGCTCGCGCGCGGCCATCTCATCAATCGCCTCGCGCCAGTTCTCCGCGAACAGGAATGCCCAGTTCGGCCAGATGGCGCGCCCGAAGTCATAGTCCCTGGTATAGAGATCGAGGGTCTCTTTGATATCGGTAATGCGAAACTCGTGGGCCGGCGCCTGCGGCGCGCGGTCGAGGTTGAAGGCGCGCATCGCCGTGGTATGAAACTGGTTATCGAGGTCCGCACGGGTGACCGGCTTGACCGGACGCTTCGCAAACCCCGGATACTCCTCCGGGTTCACCGGGCGCACCCATGCGCGGGGCAAGTCGTGGGCGGGAGGCATTGATCATCATCTCCATCATCTCATGTTGTTACTCTAGTCAAACCGCCGACGGACGCCGATTAACGACGATGTGGACACATGCCGGGCAATGCTTGCTCTTGTCGGCGCGCATCGTTCATCGGCGGCTACGCCGTAGGGGCACAGCATGCTGTGCCCCTACGATCCGTAGTCTGCGTCAATCCCCGAAGGTCTCGCGAAGACGAGATTCCTCGCGTCGCTCGGAATGACAATTCGCGAGCAGCTCGGAATGACAGTCGCCGCTTAGAAGTCGTAATCAGGCGCGCCGCCGCCTGGAGGACCGGCAGGGGCCTTATCTTTCTCCGGCTTCTCGGCCACCAGCGCCTCGGTGGTGAGGAGCATGGCGGCGATGCTGGCCGCATTCTCGAGAGCGGTACGGGTGACCTTGACCGGATCCACGATGCCCGCCTCGACCAGGTCCACGTAGTCCTCGGTGAGGGCGTCAAGGCCGATGCCGTCCTTGAGGCCCTTGACCTTCTGCACCACCACCGAGCCCTCCATGCCGGCGTTGGAGGCGATGGCGCGCAGGGGTTCCTCGAGGGCGCGGCGGACGATGGCGATGCCGGCCTTCTCGTCGTTGTCCTTGGCCTTGAGCTTCTCCAGCGCGGGGGCGATGTTGACCAGGGTGGTGCCGCCGCCGGCGACCAGGCCCTCCTCGACCGCGGCGCGGGTGGCGCTCAGGGCATCCTCGAAGCGATGCTTCTTCTCCTTGAGCTCGGTTTCGGTGGCGGCGCCGACCTTGATCACGGCGACCCCGCCGGCGAGCTTGGCCAGGCGCTCCTGGAGCTTCTCCTTGTCGTAGGAGGAATCGGTGTCCTCGATGGCGCGGCGGATCTGCGCGATGCGCCCCCGCACCGCGTCCTTGCTGCCGGCGCCCTCGACGATGGTGGTGTCCTCTTTCGTGATAACGATCTTCTTGGCGCGGCCCATCATCGTCGTGTCCACGTTCTCGAGCTTGATGCCGAGGTCCTCGGAGATGAACTGCCCGTTGGTGAGGATGGCGATGTCCTCGAGCATGGCCTTGCGCCGGTCGCCGAAGCCGGGCGCCTTGACCCCGACGCAGGTGAGCACGCCGCGGATCTTGTTGACCACCAGCGTCGCCAGCGCCTCGCCCTCGACGTCCTCGGCGATCATGAGCAGCGGCTTGCGCGCGGAAGCAACCTTCTCCAGCACCGGGATGAGATCCGCCACCACGCTGATCTTCTTCTCGTGGATGAGAATGAAGGGATCCTCCAGCACCGCCTCCATGCGCTCGGGGTCGGTGACGAAGTAGGGCGAGATGTAGCCCTTGTCGAACTGCATGCCCTCGACGATGTCCACCGAGGTGGTGGTGCCTTTCGACTCCTCGACGGTGATGACGCCGTCCTTGCCGACCTTGTCCATGGCGTCGGCGACGTACTCGCCGATCTCGCGCTCGTTGCCGGCGATGGCGGCGACGTTGGTGATCTCGGCCTTGCCGGCGACGGGGATGGAGCGCTTCTTGATCTCCTCCACCGCCTTCTCCACCGCGCGCTCGAT
This sequence comes from Armatimonadota bacterium, assembly GCA_035527535.1. Lineage (NCBI taxonomy): Bacteria > Bacillati > Armatimonadota > Armatimonadota bacterium. Next base: position 52,382 of record DATLAK010000149.1, on the reverse strand, counting down.
GCCGCGCTTGAGCATCATCGGGTTGGCGCCGGCGGCGACCAGCTTCATGCCCTCGCTGACGATCGCCTGCGCCAGCACGGTGGCGGTGGTGGTGCCGTCACCGGCGACGTCGTTGGTCTTGGAGGCGACTTCCTTGACCAGCTGCGCCCCCATGTTCTCGTAGGGATCCTCCAGCTCGATCTCCTTGGCGACGGTGACGCCGTCCTTGGTGATGGTGGGCGAACCCCACTTCTTGTCGAGCACGACGTTGCGCCCCTTGGGACCCAGCGTCGCCTTGACCGCGCGCGCCACTGCGTTGACTCCGCGCTCGAGCGCGCGCCGTGCGTCTTCGTTGTAAGCCAGAATCTTGGATGCCATCGGTTACCTCCTGATGCTTGGCACGCTGACTTGTCCGAGAGAATGTCATTCTGAGCCGAAGGCGAAGAACCTTGCGTGCGTGAGCGAGATCCTTCGCTGCGCTCAGGATGACGGCTGCGCCGTCACTTCACGGCGAGGATCGAATCCTCATCCAGGATCATGTAGTCGGTGCCATCGACCTGCACCTCGGTGCCTCCGTACTTGGAGTAGATCACCGTGTCGCCGACCTTGACCTGCATCGGCGCCCGCTGGCCGTTGTCCAGCAGCTTGCCGCTGCCGACCGCGACCACCTCCCCCTCCTGGGGCTTCTTCTTGGCGGTGTCGGGAAGCACGATGCCCGTCGCGGTCTTCTCTTCCTCGGGGCCCGGCTTCACGACCACCTTCTCCCCCAACGGTTGAATCAATGCTGTCACCTCCCCAAACATTAATGGCGATTAGCACTCTCGACCGGAGAGTGCCAATCTCGGCAGGTATTATAACGCATGGTCAGAGCTTGTCAAGGGGCTGGAATTGCGAACTGCGAAATCCGGCCTTCTTCGCGCCCCACCAGGACGGCTCTCTGCGCAACCAACGGCGCTGGCCCTACTTCCGCGCTTCATCCAGGGCGGCAGCGAGTTCGGGGTGCGACTTGGCATACTCTCCGACGGACACCCCGGCCCGCCATGCCTGCGCCGCCTGCCGCAGCGCCGTGACGCCCGCGCGGATGCCCAGGGGATGCCCCAGGATCGCCCCGCCCGCCATGGGCAGAATGTCTATGCCGTAGGCCTCCAGGTTCTGCACCAGGTTGTCCGCGCCCAGCCCCCCCGACAGCGCCGGCACCATGTCGCGGATATGCCCCATCGGCTCGCGGAACAGGTTGACCAGCTCCACCGAACGCTCGGCCGTGTCGGCGATGAGGTAGCCGTCAATCATGTGCGCGCGCATGAAGTCGCCCCCCAACATCCGCACCATGCGCGCCACCACCTTGAGGTCCACCCCGAAGTTGGCGTGCCGCCCCCACGCGCTGCGACCCCCGGTATGCACGTAGATCGGCACCGGCAGGTCCTCGCGCTCGGCCAGGATTTGGATCGCGGGGAATCCGGTGGAGAAGCAGTTCAGCATGAGCCCGCTGGCGCCGTGGTCCACGGCGGTGCGCGCCGCGTCAACGATCACGTCGGGCCGGGTGCTGATGTGCGGGCAGTAGATGACCTTGCGCCCGGTCTCCTGCTCGGCCTCGCGCAGCGCCTGCGAGACCAGCCGCGCCTTCTCCGCCAGCGGGCAGTAGTCGGGATTGCTCATCTTCTCGTCGTCCTTGATGAACTCGATCCCGCCCAGCGCCGCCTCGCGGCACTTGTCCGCCACCTCGCGCGCGGTCAAGCCGGCGCAGGGCTTGACGATGGTGGCGATGATGAGATCCTCAGCGGCGGCGCCGATGAAGTCGCGGCAACCTTTCATGCCGAACTTGGGGCCGGGCAGTTGCTCCAGCAGCGCCTCCGGCAACGCGAAATCCACCATCCGCACCGAATCCACGAACATGCGCTCGAACAGCGGCCCGCCGGTCATGAAGAGCCAGAAGCTGGGCACGAAGTAGCGGTCCACCGGCATGTTGATGAGCGGGTAGGCGATGGTGGCGAGGGCCTTGCCGGGGCCGATGTCATCGTATCGGTGGACTTCGCCGCGGCTGCGCTTGAACAGATCGGTGGGCTCACCCGCGCCCACCCAACTGCCGGTGGTCTCCTCGGAGGCGATCTTCTCCGCCGCCGTCCGCAAGCCTGCCCTGAGCCCTTCGACTTCGCTCAGGGTAAACCTTGCCGAAGGGTCGCCCTTTGACTCCAGGTAGTACTGGGCCAGGAAATGCCCGTCCGGTGCTTTCTCCAACTCAACCTCCAGGCATGGGGAATGGGGCGAGGTCCGCTTGATGAATTCGGCGCGTGCCGGGACTAGTCCTGCCGCCGATGTTCGGCCGCGACCGGGCTGCGTTCGCAGCCGTCCCCGCCGAAGCTCGTATCCGCGGCGCCGCGAATGGCGTAGAGCCTCGTGCTCAGCCACGCGCAGAGGAAGAACACCGCAGCGAACAGAAGGAACGGCGCCGCGTAGCCGTGGAATACTAGCCGCAGGTATTGGCCCAGCAGGATGGTGATCGCCACTCCCAGGTCGCGCCACACGCTGAGCCCGGCCACCGCCGCCTGGCGTGAGCTCGGCTGCGCGGTGTCACCTACGAAAGCGAGTACTGCCGCCAGCACTGTCGCGGTGACGCCGCCCAGCGCCGCCGCCGCGAGCGTCAACGTCGCCGCGCCGGGGGCCACTGCCGCAATCAAGAGCGCCACCCCGCCCAGGCCGAAGCCGCCGGCCATCACCCGGGCGCGCCCTAGGCGGTCTGACAGCGCTCCGGCGAAGGGGCTGATCACCGCCCGCATCACGTAGAACGCCATGGTGATGGGCGCCACCGCGGCGATGCCGAAGTCGTGCTTGATGGCGGAGGCGAATACACCCAGCAGCAGGCCGAAGCCGGCGGCGGCCGCGAGCTGCACCAAGCTCAGTGTCCGCCCGGCACGGCCGACCGCAACGCGCAGCACCGCGGTGAAACTCGGCAGGTCGCGCGGAAAGCGTCGCCGCGGCACCAACAGGCAAATCACGTTGCCGACGCCGGTGAGGCCGATGGCGCCCAGCAGCATGCCGCGCCCCCCGACCCCGCGCAGCAGCAGCCCCAGCACCACCACGCCGATCACGAACCCGAAATGGGTCGCCGCGTAGAACATGCCGGCGGCGCGCCCATAGTGCTCGCGACGGGAGGCGTCGAGTACGTGTGCGCTGCTCGTGATCCACAGCAGCGCCGCCCCCCATGACCAGGCGAACGCCGCCCCCAGCAGCGCCCACTGGCGTGGGTACACCAGCAGCACCAACGCGAACAGCGTGTAGGTGGTCGCCCCGACGACCATCGCCCAGTAGTCGCCGAACGCGCGAATGGCATAGCCGCCCAGCACCCGCCAGACGATCAATCCCAGATACACGGTGGCCAGCACCAGCGACGAGCGCATTGCCCCCCACGGCGTCGTTTGCTCCAGGTAGGGGATGAGGAACTGCTGCAGGGCGCCCGTGCCCATGAAGATGAAGAAAAACGCGGCGGACAGCACCCACAGGTCGCAGCGGGAGTCCCTGCTCACCGACCGCGGCCCACCGGGGGTGTGCACCCCACCGGGGGTCACGCGGGCCCCAGCCCCAGGCGCCGCAGCAGCTCGCGCGGGTTGTCGTCCAGCACCTGGCGCACCTCATGGTCGCTCAAGCCGGCACCACGAGCCACCGATTCCGCCTTATCCCGCGTCAGCAGATCGCCGGGCGCGTGGGCATCGCTGTTGACCAGGAACCTGGCGCCCGCCGCCCGGCCGATCAGGACGACGTGGCCATTGGTCAGGCTGTGCCCCTGGCGGGCGGTCACTTCGAGGAAGACGTTGTTTGCGACCGCTGCCGCAGCCACTTCGGGGCTAATGTGACCCGGGTGAGCGAGAATATCCACGTCGGGGCAAGCGGCCGCTGCGCCATTGGTGCCCGGTTCGACCGGCTCGACCGGGGACTCGCCGTGCACGACGACGTAGAGCGCGCCAGCCTGCTTGGCGGCGCGCGCCAGTTCGGCGATGGCACCGGCGGGGACATGCGTCAATTCCACCCCCGCGACGGCGATGATACCCCAGTGCGCGGCCGCCAGTTCGCAGTCCCCGAGCGCGCCGGCGATGGCGGCCTCCATCGTCCCGGGGCCGGCGTGGTCGGAAATGCCGATGGCGCTGTAGCCGTTAACCGCGGCGCGGCGGATGAGCTCGATCGGCGCCAGCGCGCCGTCACTCATGAACGTGTGGGTATGGAAGTCGTAGAGCATGTCCATCGTTCAAGCCGCCGCAGTGGCTTCTTCCTTGTTAGTCGAAGCGATCCCGCCTGGTGTAGAGCACGACGAGGGCGAAACCGTTGATCGCCACCAGGATGATCGCACTAAGCGAGCCCTCGCCCCTGGCGCCGATCGCGAACGCCAATCCCAACAGCACGCCGATGCCCGCCCCGAACATGCCCAGGACATATCCCCACCACCGAAACGTCACCACGCCCCACAGAATCGCCCCCGCAACCGCCGTGCCCAGCCACGATTGCCCTAGCAACTGAAGCAACACGTTTGCGCTTATCAGCCCCAACAAGACGCCGAAGAGCGGGTCGGCGCGGGCGGTGACAATGATGTTGGCCCAACTGCCAAACGCCTCTTGCCCCCGCGCCGGCGGCAGCGGGGTCGCTCGATACCGATCCCCCTTGTTCGGCTGTGGAGCCCCGGCGCGTCGGCCGCGCGCAGCCTCGCCACTCTCCTGTGCGCGCTGCGAGCCGCCCGTCAGGGAACTCAAGTCGCCTGCCGGCGCTGCGCGCCGGCAGCGCGGACAGTTTTCCGTCCCTGGCGGGAAGCGCGCACCGCACCACAGACACGCAACGGGCGGCGGTTCAGGCGACGCCACAGTGTCACCCCCTTGACGGGACCCCAACTCGCGAGGCCCGGGGCTGAAACCCGATTCAACGGCCAGCCTGGTCGGGCGCGAGCGCTTGCATAATCTCCTCCGGGCGCACGTCGTCGGCGACCGCCACCTCGCCGATGGCGCGCGGCAGGACGAAGCGCAAGCGGCCGCCGCGCGCTTTCTTGTCGGCCGCCATGATGCGCATGACCTCCTCCGGCGGCGCGTCGGTGCCCACCGGCAGGCGCAACAATACCAGCAGCGCCCGGATGCGTTCGACGTCGGCGGCGGGCAGCCACCCTCGCTGTGCAGATAGCCGCGCCGCCGCCACCATGCCGATTGCCACCGCGTCGCCGTGACGGTAGCGGCGGTACCCGCCCCAGGTCTCCAGCGCATGAGCGAAGGTGTGCCCGTAGTTGAGGATCGCGCGCAGGCCCTGCTCGGTCTCGTCCCTGCTCACGACCTCCGCCTTGATTTCGCACGACCGACGCACCGCGTGTAGCAGCACCGCGGGGTCGCGCGCCAACAGCGGCTTGCGATGCGACTCGAGATACTCGAAGAAGCGGTGGTCGGCGATGACGCCGTGCTTGACGACCTCGGCCAGCCCCTGGCGCAACTCGCGCGCGGGCAGACTGGCCAGGGTGTCGAGATCCGCGGCCACCCCCGCCGGCTGATGGAACGCGCCCGCCAGGTTCTTGCCCTGGGGCAGGTCCACCGCCACCTTGCCGCCGACCGCGCTGTCCACCTGCGCCAGCAGGCTGGTCGGCGCCTGCAGGTAGGGTATTCCCCGCATATAGGTCGCGGCGGCGAAGCCGGCGAGGTCGCCGATGACGCCGCCGCCGATCGCGACTACGCAGCAGTCGCGATCGAGGCCGATCTTGAGCATCTGCTCCAGCAGCAACCCCAGCCGGCGCAGCGTCTTGTGCCGCTCTCCCGCGGGCACGGAGAGCTCCACGCCCTCGATGCCAGCGGCCGCCAGGCTCGCCCGCGCCCGCTCGCCGTAGAGGCGCAGCACGCGGGGGTTGCCGACGACCGCGGCGCGCCGTCCCGCGGCCGCGGGCGCCGCCAGCGGGCCCAGCTCGTCCAGCGCCCCGCGGCGGATGATGATGCGGTAGCTGCGGGCGTCGAGAGCCACGTCAACGGTGGTGGCGACGTTGAATACCGCCTCGGCCGCCTGCTCGACGGTGCAGTCGGAGGTGTCAATGCAGCGATCGGCCTGCTCATAGCAGGAGCGGCGCTCTGCGAGCAGCTCGGCGATGCGGGCGCGGGGATCGGGTACCGCCAGCAGTGGGCGCTCGCTGGTGGTCCGCGTGCGCTCCCAGATGACCTCGGGGCGCGCGGTCAGGCAGATGACGAGCCCGGCCGCCTTGAGCGCCTCGAGGTTGCGAGGATCCTTGGGCGCGCCACCGCCGGTCGCCACCACCAGGCCCCACTTGCGCGATGCGCGCGCGATCTCCTCTCGTTCGAGGCGGCGGAAGCGCTCCTCGCCCGCGCGCCGGAAGATGTCGGCGATGCTGCTTCCGGTGCGCTCCTCGATGCGGGTGTCGCAGTCCACGAACTCAAGGCCCAGGCGGCGGGCGATCACGCGGCCGACCTCGGACTTGCCGGTGCCCATGAAGCCGATGAGGGCGATGTTGCCCATCTACGGGCCCATCCCCGCAGCAAGTGAGTCGAGATAGGCGCGCAGGTTGCGCTCGATCTCCGCCATGGTGTCGCCGCCGAACTTGTCGGTGACGGCGTCGGCAAGCGCCAGCGCCATCATCGCCTCCCCCACCACCCGCGCCGCGGGCACCGCGCATACGTCCGAGCGCTCGGCGTGCGCGGGCGCGGGCTCGCCGGTGGCCAGATCCACCGAATCGAGGGGCGCGGTCAGCGTCGGAATCGGCTTCATGGCGGCGCGCACCACCACTGGCTGACCGTTGGTGACGCCGCCTTCAATGCCGCCCGCGCGGTTGGTGGGCCGGCTGACGCCGCGCGCTCCCTCGCCGGGAACGAGGGCGTCGTGGGCGGCGCTGCCGCGCACCCGCGCGGCCGCGAAGCCGATGCCGATCTCCACGCCCTTGATCGCCGGGATGCTCATGAAGGCCTGCGCCAGGCGCCCGTCCAGGCGCAAGTCCCACTGCGCAAAGGCACCCAAACCCGGCGGCACGCCTTGTGCGGTGACTTCGAACACTCCCCCCACGGTATCGCCGGCCTCGCGCGCGGCATCGATCTCGGCCCGCATGCGTTGCGCCGCGTCGTCGTCGGCACACCCGACGTCGCTCGCCTCGGCTGCTTGCTGCAGCTCCCGCCAGGGGCGCTGATCGGCGATGCGCGCCTCGGCCGCCCCGATGGCGAGCACGCGGCTCCCAATCTCGACCCCCAGCCGCGCAAGCAGCTTGCGGGCGACGGCGCCCGCCGCGACCCGGGCAGCGGTTTCCCGCGCGCTGGCGCGCTCCAGCACGTCGCGCAGGTCGCGCCGCCCATACTTGAGCGCCCCCGCGAGATCAGCATGGCCCGGTCGCGGCACCGTAACCGGATCCCCGACCGGCTCGCCGCTGACGGCCATGACGGCGCGCCAGTTCTCCCAGTCGCGGTTGGCGATGAGCAGCGCCAGCGGGCTGCCGATGGTCTCGCCGAAGCGGACGCCCGAGCGAATCTCGACCGCGTCCTGCTCGATGCGCATGCGCCCGCCGCGACCGTAGCCGCCCTGGCGCCGCCGCAGTTGCAGGTTGATGTCGGCGGCCTCGAGCGCGAGGCCCGCGGGCACGCCGTCGAGGATGACGACCAAGCCTGGACCGTGGCTCTCGCCCGCACTTAGCAGCCTCATGCCGGGAACCCCTCAACAGCGGCGAGGCGGCGCCTGCATGGCGCCGCCTCGGATAATCGCGCGCCTGCCCCGCCGCCTGCCGGCTATTGCCCCAGGGGCATCGTCATGAAAGACGAACCGCCTTCCTCGCGGGCGGCCGTATCGCCCTTCTCCTCCATGATGCGGGCGGTGAGGAAAATAAGCAGTTCGCTGTCGCTCTGGGTGAAACTGCTGCCCGTGAACAGCCACTTGCCGATGATCGGGATGTCGCTCAGCAACGGCACCTTGTGCTTGGTCTCGCTGACGTTCTTGCGGACGAATCCGCCCATGACTATGGTCTCGCCGTTCTGCACCCGCAGCCGCGTCGGCAGCGCGGTCGCCGTCGGCTCCGGTATCTTCTCGCCGTTGGGCCCGGTAATGAACCCCGCCACATCGGAGATGATGGTACTGACGTCAACCGTGATCGAGTCGTCGCCGTTGACCTGGGGCATGATCTCGAAGGTGGTGACCACCGGCAGCGCATTAAGCCGGCTGGTGGTGAAGACCTGGCTGCCGGCGAACGTCGGCGTTTGCACGACGGTGTCGCTGGTGAAGTAGAAGAAGGTGCGGCTGATGGTGAAGGCGACACGCTGCATGTTCATGGTGGCGAGCCGCGGCGCGTTGATGATGCGCGCGCGCGAGGTGTCGAGCAGCGACTGCAGGAGCGCGGTGAAGCGACCCTTGACGAAGGAGATGCCGACGTTGCCGCCGGTGGACTGGCCGGTGACGTCCACCCCCGTCTCGCCGCCGATCCAGCTCCAATTGATGCCGAACTGGCGGGCGTCATCCACGCGCATCTCCACGAATTGTGCCTCCACCATCACCTGCGGCACGCGCACATCCAGCTGCTCGACCAGCTTGCGAAACTCCTCGATCGCCTCCATCGGCCCCTGCACGATGAGCGCGTTGAGGGGGGCGTACGCAACCGGCGGCGACAGCTCCGCCGGGAGCAGATGGCCGAGGGGCCCGCCGGCCGTCACCATTTCCTCCTCACCCCCCGGGCCGGCCGGCGTTCCCGCGGTGGGCTGCATCTCCTCTATGCCGCCGCCTCGCTGCCTCAGCTCATCATAGGGATTGCGCGGGACGGCGGCGGTCTTCGCCCGGGGCGATTGCGGCTGCGCGCCCTCCACGCGGTTGCCTACCGGCTGCCCCGGAGGACCGTAGGGATAGATGATCTCATCGAAGCTGCGGGAGGAAGGGGTATAGGGTTCCGCGGCGCCGCCGAACTGATAAGCGAGATCCTGCGCGTTGTTGAAACGCAGGGGGATGACCACGCGCTGGTTGGCGGCGCGGGCCGTTTTCGGGGATGCGCTTTCGCCGATGTGCGAGTCGGTACTGACGCTGCGGGGCTGCCCGCTCACGACGTAGGCCCCGTTCTCCTTCCACCAGTGCAGGTTGCGGGTGGAGGCGATGAGATCCAGTATCTCCTCGGCGGTCTTCTGCGCCACCGACAGCGAGATCGTGCCCTGGACGTCGTCGGTCATGACGATGTCCGCGCCCTGCGCGGTGGCGATCGCGCGCAGCACCTCTTGCAGCGATGCGTCTTTCAACGTCATGTCGAGTGGGGTCGCGGCCCCGTTCTGATCACCCGCTGCGGGCAGCGCCACTGCTGCGACGACCGCGATAGTCAGCGCGAGGATACTCAGCCCGCGCCTCGCTCTTCTTGTCATCAGCACCCTCCTAGTTGGCCCGGCGGCTTCCTGTCGCTGCCAGGGGTCATTCGCCGCAACCGTGCTCGGCAACTGCCTACATCGCCCAGGCCCGCAAGGCCGACCCGCTGTGCCGCACGTAGGCCGCGGCGCTCCCCGCTGCGGCCGCTCGACAAAGCCTGGCCTCGGCCAAACCACCCTCTTCTGCGGTCAGCCTCAGCTTTCCTCTTACCCCCTCCCGCTCTGGGTCGAGCCGCCGCCCGTGTACGGGCTGGTATACCCACCGACGGGCCCCGTCACGCCACCAAGCTGACCCGGATAGCCGCCGCCACCAAGCTGACCCGGATAGCCGCCGCCACCGATCGTGCCCGTCTGACCGATCCCGTAACCCATCATCCCGGGCATGGACGTCGTGGTGGGATAGACCGCGGTGCCACCGAACCACAGCGCCATATCGGTGACGGACGCGTGGCGCACGGGGATGAACCCCAGATAGATGGCACCCGCAGCAGTAGGCGCGCCGCTGGAAGGCGCCGGCAGAGATGGGAATCCCGCCGCCGCCAGCTTGCTCACCTCACGCGGGGGCGGAGCGGGAGGAAGCGGCATGACCGCGGGGCGGATGCGGTAGATATCTCCGTCCCTGACGTAGGTGGCGCCCACGCTCTCCAGGGTCGCCCGCAACGCTTGCTCCCACGGAACGTCATAGAGGCTGACGTTGATATCGCCGCGCGCTCCGCTCTCGATGACGAAGCTCTTACCCGTGTCTTTGAACAGCATCGTCAGCGCGCTCTGCAGGTCCGCGTCCTTGAGGGTGAGCGAAATGCGCTCCGGCTGCGCGAACGCGGCGCCGACTGCTAGCGCCAGCACCAGGCCCCACGCTACCATCAGTGTCAATGTGCGCATCACGTACCTCCCTGCCGCCGATGGCGGCCGCTGCGATTATACCTGCGCACGACCGCTACGGCAAGTCTTCCCCCACCGCACGCGCCGTGCCCCGAGCGCTCCCGGACATCCCCGGGATCCTCTTGTCCTTGGCGCTCATTATCCTCTCCCTACCGGTGACGGCAGGCGGCGATGTCGAGTTCCGTGCTCATCATTCCATACCACGGCCGCCGCCTCCTCTGGACGGCGGGGCAGCTACCTGGGGCACGCCCATTCCCGGCAGCGCCGGCCGCCCGGCAGGTGCGCTCACCGGCACGGCCGCTACCGCCGCCGGAATGCGTCCCTGCAGTTTCACCTCGTCGATCATGCCCCGCTTGGTGGTTAGTATCATCCCCTGCGGGCTGATCGCCCGTATCGTATTCCCCTCCACCACGTCGCCCGGCTGCACGACGGCGGTCGTCCTCTCGGTCTCGATGATGGCCCACACATGCTCATTCCACAGCACCCCGGCCATACGCCGCGATTCCCGCACGCCGGGGATGTCGAGCGGCAGCAGGTTGGCGACGACGGGCCCGATACCCACCTCTTCCGCCGCCACGGGCGGCCGCTGACCGACCGGCCATATGGGCTCGATTTGCTTGATCAGCGGCTCAAACGGATCCGGCCGGGAGAGCTCCAGCGGCTTGGCCGCCTGGGCCGCGGCCAGAACTTGGGCCGCGGCGATCGGCGCCGGTCGGGGCGCCACTGGGCGCGCCGCTATGGGGGGAGGTGCAAGCTCGGCCTCCGGGGCCGGCTTGCGCAGAACCAGGAAGTACAGCGCGACGGCGACGACCACCACCAGTCCCACCGCAATCGCCAGTTTCTGCTTGTCCTTGGCGCTCATTATCCTCTCCCTACCTGTGACGGCAGGCGGCGATGTCGAGTTCCGTGCTCATCATTCCGCACCGCGGCCACCGCCGCGTCTTTCGGACGGCGGAGCAGCCATGGTGGGCGCGGCCGCGGGTGCGCCGGCCGGCGCCGGCGCCCCGAGCACCAATGCCCGCTGTGTCACGACATAGACGGTCAGCGGCATGGGCACGCTAAGTTGCGGGCTCATGCCGGACACGCTGATGCTACTGATGACGCCCGGGTATGGCATGCCCTTGAGTCGGCGCAGGAAGTTGATGGTGGCGGGCAAGCTCTTCATCTGCGGGTTCAGACTCCAGTTGAAAGACATCAGCGGAGGAACGATCACCGGCTGCATGGGAGAGGCGGGCACGCTGATCCCGCTGGCGACGTAGCCCAGCGAGAGGAAGAAGTCGTACACGGGGGGGCCGATCTTGTCGTTGAACACCTCGTGCAGATCGAACATTGCCTGGAAGGGATCCGATGAGATCTTGGGCATCGTCGCCAGCAACTTCTCGGTGTCCGCCTTGCTCTCCCTCAGTCGCTGCTGGGCGTCGCTGAGGGCGTTGACGGCCGTCGGCAGCCGTTGCCATGTCTGCTCCTGTTCCGATTGGCCGTCACGCAGTTCTTTCATCTGCCGCGTCGTCGGCAGCAGAAACGTCGCAATGAACGCGACCAGCATCGCCGCCGTGATAACCCCTCCAACGGCGACTAGGTGCCATCGCTTTATCCGTGACAAGATGCCCATGTGCAGTCCTCCCGGCCGCGGTCGCCTGGCGTCGTCATTCCCCGCCGCGCCCGCCGCCGCTACGGCCGCTACTACCACCGCCGGGCGGCGCTGGTGCTCCCGGCGCTCCGCCGCCCACGCCGGAGACGGTCCCGGGCAGAATGGGTGGTTGAGGTGGAACCAGCCTCCCTCCCCACTCGGGCCTCATGACGCAGGAGAAAGTCACGCCGATCGGCAGGGGGTCGCGCGGCGGCGGTGGCGCCACAGGAAGTGCGCCTTGAGCGGCCGGGAACTGGGGCGGAGAGGCCGCCTCTTCTTCCTCTCCGCCTCGCCCCCCGCTTCTCCCCCTGCCGGCGGGGGCCGCCGGCCCCGCAGCCCCGGTACCCGGCGCTGGGGATTCGGCGCGAGGCCAACCGCCGGTGACGCCCGAGATGCTGAACGTCACGTTCGAGTACATCGGCGAGCGCAAGATATTCAGGTACGCCCGGCGGAAGGATTCCAGGCTGTCCGTCTTCCCCGCGATCTGCACCCCGTTCGGAGACGGCTGTATCGAGCTCACCTGCACCTTGGCGTAGATCCATCGCGCGATTTCGCCGAGGGTATCGGCCCACGCATTGTGGTAGGTGTCTATCTGGTTCAGCCACACTCGCCAGCGGCCGTAGGACTGCGCCGCCCGATCGGCGTTGGCGGTGGCTTCCCGGACGCTCGCCACCTGCTTTGCCCGGCTCTCCCAGCGCGCGAGATCGAGCATCTGGTCGTTCAACTGTCTCTTCATGTCCACCATCACCAGGCCCAGGATCGCCGCCTCGATGATGACGAACACCAGCACGAGCACGATGACGGAGCGAATGCGCTGGCGCTCCAAGATGTGCGCGGGCAAGAGGTTGATCTTGATCATCGGCTCACTCCAGCATGTCCCGCGTCGCCAGCCCCAACGCGATGGGCAGCAGGCACGCGATCTCGTCGAGGTAGGGCTTGCTGTAGAACGGGGGCACGAAGTCGAGACGTTCCAACGGGTTCGCCAACTCGACTTGGATGCCGATTTCGTTGGAGACGAACTGCGCGAGATTCTCCAGCTTGGCGGTTCCGCCGAAGAGCAGAACGCGGTCCACCGCCGAGTCGGGGAAGCGCGACCGATAGTAGTCCAGGGAGCGCCGAATCTCGCTCACCAGCTCCGACAACGCCGGCAGCATCGCCTCGAAGACCCGGCGGCTGACCGCCTCGGTGCTGAGCTGTATGCCGGGACGCGGCTGCGCAGACGCCTCGGCCGGCGCGCCGGCCGCTGCCGGTTCGGGCTTCGCCGCCGGCTCCGCCGAAGGGGCAACCTCCGGCGGGCGGCTGAGGTCGAAAATCTGTTCGGGGGCCGGCTGCGCCTGCCGTTGCTGCGGCGCAATGTCGTCGAGCTCCGCGGCGAGGTCAAACTCGGGTGCGTGCTCGTCTGCGGGGGGCTCGGCCGCGGCCGCACCGGGCGTCTTCTGCTCCGCCTCCGGCGCGGCGGGAGCGGGCACCGCCGCGGTTGGCCGCTGGTCGAGGAGGACCACGCCGACTTCTTTCTTCAGGCGCTCGGCCTCGCCCAGGTCGCGACCGAGGTTCTCGCTGATGGCGTTGGTGAGGCTGTCGCCCGCCATCGGCACCGGTCGGTTGAAGCTCAGCAGCCCATCGCGGATAATGCTGATATCGGTGGTGGTGGCGCCGATGTTTACCAGTGCCACCGTCTGGTCGTGGAGCCCGTCGGCGGCCCGCAGGTTGACCAGGGCGCGCGTGGCCGCCAGGCCCTCGATGTCGAGCGCCCGCGGCTGCAGCCCCGCGACCTGGAAGGTCTCGAGGTAGGCGTTGACCATGTCCTCCTGGGCGGCGGCCAGGAGCACCTCCATGTTCTGCCGGTCCTCGGGCAGTTCCTCCGGCTCGATCAGGGGCTGATAGTCCATGATGACCTCGCTGGCGGCGAAGGGGATCTGTCGTTCCACCTCCCAACGCATGGTGTCCGCAAGTTCGGCGCGTGACATCTTGGGCACTTCGATGTGGCGCACCACCAGCGAGGATTGGCCGGCGACGGAGGCGATGACGGCCCGCGTCCGGATGCCCTGAGCTTGCACCAGCCCGCGAATCGCGCTGCCCAGTGCCGCCGGATCCACGATCACGCCGTTAGAGATGACTTCGGGCGGGGTCGGCCGGATGCCCAGGTTCAGCAGCTGCAGCGACCCGCGCGCCGATCGCATCTCGACCACCTTGATCAGGTTGGTGCCGATATCCAACCCGAGAATGGTCATATCGCGGGCGATCGTAGGAATGGCTGACATCTGCTTCCCCTTGTCGGCGCCGCCGACGCCCCCCCGGTTATGCGCCGCGATTATAGCACATGCCGCGCGCACCCGCAACCTTGCCGGCGAGGCCCCCGCCCGGCGAGGCCCCTGCCGGCGAGGCCCGCCCGGCCCAGGGAAAGGCTCGCCGGCTTGCGTCGGCGCGCGCTACGGCAGCTCCGGGTTGAATGCCTGGCAGTATATGTCGCTGTTCGCGGCCGCCCCTGCGGCGCCCGCCGTGGGGGCGCCGCGGGTGCTGCTCCAGAATAGCCACACCTGCGCGTAGCGCCGATCCTTGACGGCGCACAGCCCGAAGTCGTTGGCCGCGTGATCCACCGACACCTGGCGCGGCGCGCGCTCCGGGGTCAACTGCAGGGGGTTGGTCTGGAGCCCGCGCAGGGTGACATACATGATTTCTCCACCGCCGCCGCCGATTCCCTCTTGCACCCAGAACACCCACAGGCGTGGATCATAGTCTGCCGGGTCGCCCGCGGCGACGCTCGGCCGCGGCTGGTTCGAGGCGTCCAGGTAGCGATAGGTCTCGATGAAGGCCGCGGGGTTGGATTCGTTCGCCGGATGGGTGGTCAGTCGCAGGAGCTGCAGCCCGCCCGCGAAGGCGACCGGGGTGAAGGGCGGCGCCGGGCTGTAACGGGCGCAGTAGATGTCGTAGTTGCCGTAGGTCTGCGACGCGCCGGAGAAGACGACCCACAGATAGCCCCCGTAGATGAAGGCGCTCGGCTCGCGGGCGGCGGTAATGTCGCCGGTGGTGTCCAGCGTCACCGGGCCCGCCCATGCTCCCCAGGCCGGGTTCCCCAGCGGGCGACTGCGATAGAGCGCCGACAGCCGCCACGCCTGTGACGCGCTGTGCTCGCTGAACACGACGCAGTTGTACTCGTTGGCGCCGTCGTCCCAGAACACCGGCCGCGGATGCAGGCGGAACATGTCGCTCGCCGTGCCGCCGCCGCTGACGTTGGGACTGTCGTAGATGGCGCTGGAATCGCTCCACAGCAGACGGTTGTCGTAGGAATGGCCACCGGTGCTGTTGGCGCGCAGGGCGGAGCCACCCCAGAACAGCCACTGGGTGCCGTCGGCGTCAACCCCGAACCCGGGGGTCATGTGCTCTTTGGTCAGCCAGTCGTACCACGCCGGCGGCGCCGGCGCGGGCAGGTCCATGGGGTCGCCAGCCGCCGGGTAGTTCTGCGCCGCGGTCCAGGCGCCTGGCTCGGTGGTGCGGTCGAAGCTGCGGTACCGCAGGAGGTAGGGATCCGCGCGGTCCCAGGTGCCATTGCCATTGCGGTCGTCGTACCATTCCCCCGCATCCCATTGGCGGTTGCCGTTCGCGTCCTGGTAGGGCTCGACCTGGGTCGGCGGATTCGCCGGAGTGGGGTCGCTGCCGTCGCTCTTGCGCTGGCTCGACCACAACAGAAGCAGGGTGTCGTTGCCCAGCCACGTCGCCCACGGGTCGAGGTTGGCGCCCAGCACCGGCTGACCGGTGCTCCAGTCGTAGCCGGTGAGGCGGCGCTCCGCGACGCGCATAGTGAAAGGGGACCCCGGCGCCGTGAGACCCTCGGCGGCGCTCACCACGTCGGGCGCGGCGCTGTAGGCGCCGGAGGGCTGGCTCCACGACACGTCCGGTTGCGGCAGCGACAACGACTGCTGGTAGGGCCGGAGCCAACCGACGGGGGTCTTGGCGACCGGCTGGCTGACTGCCGACAGGTCCACCGGCAGCGGATGCGTCTCTCTCCAGTCGGTGAGACCGGTGTCGGTGCGCTCGGCGCGCGCCAGTGACAGCAGGCCGCCTTGCAGGGGATTGAGCTGCACCGCAGTCAAACCCACATTGCCCAGGTTGACCAGCGCGGTTGTTGGCTGCGCCGCCGTCGTTCCCGGCGACGCCTTGGCGTAGTCAACGCTCTCGCCCGCGAATCGCAGCGACGGCTGGGGCGCGATCCACGCGGTGACGGTGAACGGGTTGAACGAGCCGCCCGCTTCGTCCTCGAACCTGGCCTCCCCGAGGTCCCACATCCGGTTGCCATTGATGTCCACGTAGATGACTATGCCGGCGGTCACCGCGTCGCTCAGGGGGTTCCCCGTGCGGGGCGATCGGTAGGCCCCCGGGGAGAGATACGCGGGGATGTCGCCCCACAAGGCAAGGGAACCACTCCCCCCGGCAGGCAGACCCAGGTGAGCGAGCCCCGTGACCAGGCGATGGGCGGGCAGATAGTTCTCAAGGCGGAAGTCGTAGCTCGGGTATGCCGCCCCGACCTGCCCCAGGTCCCCGAAACCGAGGCGCACGACATTGGGCTGGGGCGTGCGCCCGCTGCCGACCAGTGAGAAGCCGCTGACATTGGTGACGGTGAAGGAGGTGCGATTGGTGCGCGTCCCTGGGTTGACGGCGATGCCCCCCGCCAGATCGTAGCTCGCCGGGGCCGCCAGGGGGTTATGGACCATGATGTCGTAGGTCTGCGTGCGCTGGGGCTCCCATGCCGGCCCCCACACCTCGCGCCCGGGAGCGCCGCCGCGGTTCTGCTGCACGGCGACGCGCCAGAAGTACGGGGTCCACGCCCGGTTGGGCGCCTCCGTCACCGACCTGGCGCCGAGGCCGCCCGCGTACCCGCGCGGCAACAACACGACCTTGAAGACGGTCTCATTGGCGGCGAGCACCATCGGGTCCTCGTAGGCCTCCTCCGAGCGACCGGTACGCGTGCCGGTGGCGCTGAGGATGATCTCGGTGGCATACGACAACTGCGGCTCCCCGACATCCCACAGCCCGTTGTGGTTGAGGTCCACGTACTGGTTCTTCGCCAAGCTCGCCGGATCGTTGTTCTCGGGCCCATAGGTGAAGGCCAGTCGGTACCGCGTCCCCCACCCGGCTGCCACCTCGACCGGGGCCGCGTAGGCGAGCGGGTTCGCGCCGACGTAGATGCCGGCCTGGCTGGTCGCCGGCGAGTTGATGATCTTCCCCGGCCGCCCGCGCCCCGTGAGGTCGAGGTAGAGCGTGTCGCCCCACGCGAAATCGTCTTCGCCCGGGGGCGGTACCGCCGTCACCGGGTCGGTGCGGCTGACGCTCACCTGGGGGGTGGAGGGCGTTTCCGCTAGGTCCTCCATCACTTGCACCTTGAACCACACTTGCCCCGAGCGCTGGGGCCAGATGTCGCCCACGCTCCAGATCATGCCGCCTGCCGACTCGACGCCTCCCGGGCTGTAGGTGGTGATCGCGACCGCCGCCGGCCTGATGACGCCGAGATAGTTGCGCGCCTCCGGCAGCGGGTCCCAAATCTGTGCGCCGCTCACCGGGGCCGCCAGCGGCGAGGACTCGTTGCGGTAGCGCAGGGTGAAGGTGATCTCCTCGCCGACATCCGCCACCGCCTTGTCGGCCTGCTTGGTCAGCCGCAGCACACTTTGCGCCGGCACCTGCCCCGGCATTACGGGAGGCGGCGCGATGTTGTCGAGCACGGTGCCGAAGGCGTACATCACCCCGTCGTGGCCCCCCAGGTAAACCACCGGATCCACGACGCGCGACACGCCCGTGAACCGGAACTGCTCGGGGCCGATGAAGCTCCCGCGCACGCTTTCCACCAGCCACGGCGCGGGCGAAGCAGTGAACGCGGTCGGGTCGCCGCCCCTGGGATCGAAGCCCGCCCCGAAGTCAATCGGATCGGTCCACACGACCCCGGCGTTGCGCTCCAGGCAATACACCCGTCCCGCGGCGAGGTTGGATCCCACCTGGGCCACCACCGACGTCGCGAAGTAGATCCGCGCCGGATCGCTGGCGGTGACCGCCGCCGACGACTGAATCTCCCCCGCCGCCTGGAACGGCCATGCCCCGCTCGCCAGGGTGCCATCGGGGTCGAGCGCGTAGAGCTTGTGGTCGAGCGATCCGACGTAAACCGTGCGGTCGGGTCCGATGGCGGGGGTGGCGGTGACCGCGTCGCCCGTGGCATAGCTCCATTCGAGCTGCGGCTCGACCACGTTCGGCTCGGTCACCGTGGACTGCAGGCAGTAGATGTTGCCGTCGTCGGAGCCGATGTAGATGCGCTCGGCCTCCAGCGGCACCTCGAAGTGGCTGACGAATTCGCCGTCGAACGCGAAGCGCACGGTCGCGCTGTGGCCGGACTCCAGCGCCACGCGGCTCCAGACCTCGACGCGCAGGTAGTCCGTGGGCTGGAGCGCCACCGCCGACGCCAGCGTCGCCTGCGCCTGGTAGCGGACGGGGGCGGTGCTGGATTGGATGTCCTGCTCAGGAAAGGAGAATATCTGCGTGCCCACGGGGTCCGCCGCCGTGCAGTGGAAGACGCTGAAGCGCATCCACGCCTGCTCGGTGGTCGGGGACTCGAGGGCGGCCCGCGCCCAGAAATCCACGGTGTAGCTTCCGCCCGGCAGCACGGAGGGCATGGCGGGCTCGGACTGCCGGGCGTGGGTGCGGAACTCCTGCGCGAACTTCGCCTGCCCGGTGGCGCCGAAGGACTGTGCGATCTCGCCCGCGGGCTCGTCGCCGGGGTCGCCCTGGGCGCCGGTGCCGAGATGCAGCCGCGACGGGTCGCCGGTCGCCACCTCGTTGACGAAGTAGAGCCGCACCAGGTCGCTGTCGAGGGCCGGCGAGGACTCGAGCGCCCCCAGCGCGGTTTGCCCGGAGGCCGGATAGCGCCACATGATCTCGCCGCTGCCGCTGTCGAGCGCGTATAGACGCCCGTTCATGGAGCCGATGTATAGCGTGCCCGAGGAGCTCAAGGCGGGGGAGGAACGCAGCTCGTCAGCGATCCCCTCCTCCTCTATCGCGCGCACCCAGCGTGCCTGGCCGTCCGCCGCGTCCACCGCGTGCACCTCGCCCGCGTGGGTGGCGATGTAAACGACGTCGTCGCCGCCGATCACGGGCGATGCGCTGATGGCGTCGAGCGGCTCTTCGTCCAACGCGGGGTAGAGCCACTTCAGCGTCCCGTCGGGGCGGAAGGCGTACAGGTCTCCCTGATCGCGCTGCGCCCCCTCGTAGCTGCCGATGTAGATGCTGCCGTCGTCGCCCACGGCGGGCGAACTGCGAAACCACGTGTTGGGCACGCGGAAGCTCCACAGCACATTGCCGGTCGCGGCGTCGAAAGCATACAGCGCGCCGTCATCCGCACCGGCGTAGATCGCCGGCACCTCGATCGAGGTCTCCACCCGGCTGGGGCTGGTATCTCCCACTTTGAGCGTGGCCGTGCCGCCACTGACGGTGACGCCGATGGACACGCCTTGCGTCAGCTCCAGGTAGATAGGGGCGGCAACGGGCTGCGCGTAGGTGACGAGACTGCTCGCGCCCGGCGCGGTGTCCGGCAGCGGGACGCTGATGGCATCCAGCCCCGGCAGGGCGACCCGGGTGGTGTCGGGCAGGCCCTCGGTGAAACTGTACACCGTGAACTGCGCCTGCACCGGGACCCCGGGAACAGTCGGCACTACATCCGTGACCCACAGGCTGAAAAGCCAGGTCCCGGCGGGGACGCGCTGCTTGAGCAGGAACGAGACCCCGGCCTGCACCCAACTGAGGTTGCTGTACGGATCGCGGTTGCGGAACCGGCTGGCGCTGCCCGCCGCCAGATTCATCGCGGCGCTGGTCTCGAAAAGGGTCTGTCCCCCGGTAAGCGGCACGTTGGTGCTCGCAGCCTCCGGGTACTCCGACCGCAGCACCAGCGGCGGCCCGGGGGCGGCGCCGCGCCCGGTCCACGAGCTGTTGTGGAAGTACCATACCTTCTTGGCGCCGCCCAGCTCGGGGGTGACCTCGGAGGTGGCCGCCGAAGACCAGATCGCGCCCTGGGGGCCGTGGGGACGATGCCCCGACTCGTCGGCAAAGGCCGCGCCCCCCTGCCACCATCGGATGCGAGCGCTGGTGGGGCCCGGCAGCAGCGAGCTGCCGGTATGCTCGGCGTCGCGGTGGAACATCGGCCACTCGGTGCTCGCCAGGCCGGCGCCCCATGCCGGGCCGGACGCCGTCACGCCGACCGCCAGCCCCACGGCCAGCGCGATCAGCGCCGCCGTCGTTATCCATCTTGTCGCGCGCGTTGTCACGATCACATCACCTTCTGCCGCGGCTTACCGCAGGTCCACCGCGCGCGGCTGGCGCAGCGGTCTCGCACCCCCGCGCAGCGACGGGTACTCCGACCGTCCGGGGTCGGGAATCAAGAGGTGGTCCCACGCATTGCGGTCCATCATCCCCGACAGTGGATCGAGAGTGCGAACCACCCGCTGCCCCACGCTCAGAGCGGGATTGACCAGCAGCACCTCACCGGTGGTCGGCGCCGCCAGCTCCAGCGGGTCGGTGCTGGAGTACGGGTTGGGGTAGGAGTTCACGACCAGGTACTGCCCATCGCCCAGCCGCTTCGCGTAAGCCGGCAGGAACCCCACCGCGCCGGTGGCGGAGCCGGCGGTGACGGTGGCCTGCGCGTACGTCGTCAGGTGGTTGAGGGCGGCGACACGGGCCGCGTCCCACAGCGCCTGGCTCAGGCCGGCGTGGGGCTCGCTGATGAGCGGGGGATAGCGCCCGGTGGTCACGGGGTCGCCGACCTCCGCCGTCCACTGTCGGAGAGACCATTCCAGCTCGGCGATTTCCTCCTCGTACGTCGTCAGCCAACCACCGGGGCGCGGGACGGCGGTGTCGTGCATCCACGGCGCCGCGCCGCGCATCTCGAACACCGGGGTCAGATAGCCCGCCGCCGCCGGGTTGTTCCAGGTGGCGTAGTCCACCAGCTTGACGCCGACGTCATCCACCACCAGGGCGTGGAGGGCGCCGTTGACCGCCAGGGAGTCGGCCTGGCGAATACTGAGGAAGTCGCGGGGCAGCTGCTCCCCGCCGACGTAGCTCCAGGGGCTGGTGCGCGGGCGGTAGATGTTGATGCCCTCGGCGCCGCGGCCCACCACGCGGTTCCCCGCCAGGTACGCGAGCGGCTGGCCGGTATCGGCCTCCGCGGGCGCGATCTCCACCAGGCGCACGTACTGGTCATCGCCCCGCGGGTCCGGCGGGTGGTTGCCCACGGCGCACATGATCCTGGTGCTGAGGTACGGGTACGGAGCGGCGGCTTCCAGGCGCGCGACCGTGGTGAAGGCCGCCTCGAGCTTGGTGGCGCCACCGGCCCGCGTGGGCCAGTCGGTAAGCGGGGGCGAAGCGACTTCGCGCACCAGCTCGACGAATAGCGGCGCGAGTGCCGCATTGGTCAGGTCGGGGCGGTAGCGGCCGTTGACCAGTGGCCGCGCAACCTCCAGCACCCGGTACTTCCCCGCGTCGGCGATCAGTGTCGTCACCCATTCCAGGGCAACCGTATCGCCGTTGCGAATCACGCCCTCCAGGTCAACCACGTCGGCCAGGAGCGCCGAGGTGCGGTAGTAGTAGCGCTGCGCGTCGGCCGGCGCGAGCAGCCACGCCTGCTCCGCGGTCATGCCGCCCAGATCCGCCGCGGGGTCGTCGTTGGGGTAGCGCCAAACCACTTCGTGAGCGGGGTCGAGCTCCACCACCATGCTCGCGCCCGTGTCCACGACCAGGAGGTTGCCGTTGGGCAGCGCGCGCGCGCGCGTCGGCCGCTCCAGCGGCTCGAACATCCTCTCCGCGTACGAGTCCTGCACCGGTATGCCCGCCGCGCCGATCTGCGTCCCGGGGCGCAGGTGCCACAGCGCGTTTTCACTGGTGACGGCGCGGCCGCCGGCGTCCGCCATCAGCAGGCGGTTGCTGTCGGCGATCACCAATTCCGGGCTCGCCAGCCCGGCCACTCCTCCCAGGCCGCCCGCGTCGCTCGCCCATACCAAGCCCCGGTCCGCGACCGCCAGGCTGCACGGCGCCGGCGACGCGACCCCGCTCGCCAGAGTGCTGACGAACGCCGGCTGCGCTAGGTAGGACCACGGCCGATCGGTGAGATCGTCGGGCGTGGGATCCTCCGGCACCACCGGCAGGCCGAGCAGCAGGTAGCGCTGGGTGCCGTGATCGTAGGCGGCCGCCATCACCGTGTCATTGGCAACCACGGGCGAGCTGACGAATTCCCACCCGTCGGGCGCCAGGTACATCCACTTGACGAGCGGCGTGGCCTCCATCGTTCTCTCCGTCAGCACCCCGGAGCTGAAGAAGCGCACGCGCACCCGCTGCGGCAGGTAGCGGCTACCGTTCCACACGGGGCAGCCGAGGTCGCCGATGGCCCCGGCGTCGAGGCGGATGATGCTGTCCTGGAACTCGACCCGCCAGTTGCTCTGGGAGGCGGAAATCTGGGGAATGGCGTAGCGCGGGCTGTTGTAGTCGGAGCTGGCGGGATCGGTATTGGTCGAGATCCACACCGTCGCCCCGGAGCGGTCCGCGGCCACGACCTGGTTGGGGTCGGCGCTGTAGGGCGGGAGGTTGACGCCGTCGTTGGGCGGGGCGGTGGGATCTATGGCGATGGGCTGCCCGAGGCCGTCGCGGAAGACGGGATCCGCGGTGCCGGGATTGACCAGCGCCGCGGAGGGGTTGAGCTCCAACGCATAGAGAGCTCCCGAGGGGCCGGGGCTCAGCGCCTCGTTGCGCTGGTCGCCCTGGCGGCGGAAGAAGCGGTAGTTGGCCACCGCATACAACGTATCTCCGAAGCACGCCGGGGTGAAGGAGAAGCTGGAGTAATAGTAGCCGCCGGCCGCCAGTGGGGTCTCGCCCCGATAGCGGTCGCCGATGAAACGCCAGTTGGGCTGGCCGGCACCGCTCGCGGATATCGCGCAGCTGGCGAGCTGGCCCTCGCTCGACGGGCTGGGGTAGGCGTCAACCGCGTCGGTGCCGATGAAGACCGTATCCTCGACCACACATGGCGAGGAGTACCCCGCTTCGTTGATGAAGCCGCTCACGGACGCGGTGCGGTTGCCGGCGCCGCTGAGCATCCCGTTGAGGGCGGTCGGCGAGCCCGGTGACAGGCTCAAGGGGCGCAGCTCGCGCCAGTTGTCCTGGGCGTCGCGATACCTGATCCAGATGTCGCCGAAGCCGAGCGGGTAGCGATTCTCGGCCGCCGGCCCCCAACCGAACATCGCCCACCGGGTGAAGGTGATGCTGAGCTGCCCGCCGCTCTCGTTGCGAACGTAGTTCAGGGGCTTGCTGGGATCGTTGTCCACGTGCGGGGGCACCTGAATCCACGGCCCCCCGGGGTTGCCGTAGGCGTTGGGGAACCACACCTGCACCGCCTGGTCGTCCGCCACGTCCTCCACCACGCCGCTGCCGTCAATATCCGCGACCCAAACCTGGTCCCACCCCGGGGCCGGGGCGCGCACCATCAGCGGGGTGACGTATAGCCATCCCACCGCCGACGGCAACGGCCGCGGCAGGCTGTCGCCGGTGGCGACCGCCACCTGCACCGGCTGCGGCTCGGTCGGCTGCCACAGGGCATCGTAGGCGGCGGCCGTCGTCACCGCCGGCGAGTTGGCGAAGCTCATCGCCCGCCCGCCCGCGGTCATCGGCACCTGCGCCGCCGGCTCCTCGTAGAGGATGCCGCCGACGTTCCTCTGCGTGTTCCAGCCGGCGGCGTCGTAGAGCAGGAGACCGGCGTCGCGATTCGGCGCCTCCAGGGTGCCGCTGTCGGTCGTGAGCAGGGCGAAGAACTGGTCCGCCGCCACCGGCCCCGAGCCGACCAGGCCGTGGTTGTCGCTGGGCTGCGGCAGGGAGTGATGCTTGATGGTGGCGGACCACACCGGGGCGACCTGCTCTCCGTCGGTCGCATCCGCCAGGTAGGCCTGGAGCGAGCAGTCCAGGTTATCCGTCGTCTTGACGGCCGCCGCCGCCAGTCGGCGCGGGCGGGTGCCGTCGTAGGTGGTGGCAACCGCCGGCGTTCCCACCACCTGGCGCGCCGGTTCGGACGAGCGCGAGCTGGGGTCAGCGGGGTCCTGCCAGGGCACGGTTAGGCTCCACAGCCGGTCGGCGGCGAAGCCGTTGGCATAGTCGGCCGCGCCGTCATCGCTGCGGCCGTCGAGGTCGCGGTCGCGATAGGGGTTGGAGTCCCACACCCCCAACACGCCGCTCGCCGATCCCGCAAAGGTCAAGCCGCGGCTCACACACGCCGGCCCGCCGAGCGAACCCGAGAGCGTGGTTGCGTCACTCCACGCCGGCAGCGGCGGCCCCGGGAGCGCCTCGACATAGTCACCGCGGAAGCGGACGCGCCCGTGCGCCCCCGACCAGTCCATCCACCACTGAATCATGTTGTAGGCCAGCTTGAGGTCCGGCAGCGCCCACTGCGGCAGCTCCAACGCCGTCTGCGGCTGCACCGGCGGGTCGGTCAGGCCCGCGTACCAGTTGCTGATGCCGGCCCCGACCCCGCAGGCCGAGATGACGATGCAGCCCTCGCCGAAGTGACCGGCGGCGATGGCAGGGGTCCGGTACCTGGTGCCGCCGACGTCGTAGACCTCACCCACCACCTCCTGCAGGGCGGTGATGCTTGCGATTGCGTTGTTGGGAGGGAACAGGCAATTCACGCCGGCGACGATGCCGTCCAGGGGGCTCAGCCCCCGGCTGGTTGCCAGCGGCGCGCCGGTCGGGTCGGCGGCGGGAACCCGTGCGCCCGCGGCATAAGGGTACTGCTCGCCGAGCCACTGCAGCTCGTCGTCGGTCAGCACGCAGCGGCCGCGCAGCAGCGGGTGGTTGGGATCCACCGCGGTCTTGGTCGCGGTCACGGTGCGGTCGCGTCCCGCGAACTGCAGCGGCGGGCGCAGGAAGAAATCGCCGAGCAGCGGGTCTTGGGGAGGAGGTCCCGCCGCGCCCGGCTGGTTGTCCATCCACAGCAGGCCGCCCTGCTCCACCCACGTCTCCAGCGCTTGCTGCTGGGCGGGAGTGAGGCCGACCAGCGCGCCGGTGTAGGCGATGGGCACCAGCAAGACGTCGAAGTTCTGCAGCAGCGGCAGATCAATGACGTCCATGGCGATCGCCCAGTAGGCGGGGTCGCGCTGGTCCTGGGTCGCGGCGACGGGATTGACGATGTCCCAGCCCGGGGGGCGGGGCGGATGGAACTCGAAGCTCTGAGCGCCGAGGGGAATGGTCAGCGAGTTCGAGCCGAGCAGGTAGAAGACGTAGGGGCTGGGCACGGAGGTGTAGTCCCCGTACATGAGGATGGCGGCGCGGATGGCGCGGCGCTCCTGAGCGTAGCTGTCCCAGGTGCGCCCGGAGTACAGCGGCGCCGCGATGCCCAGCGCGCACGCCAGGGCCGCGGCCGCCGCCAGGATGGTTGTCCATCGTCGCGATCGCATGTCAGTTACCAGTTTACGTGTCATCTCCGTAGGGGCCGGGTTCCATCCCGGCCCGTCCCTTCCCCTCCGGGCCAATCAGGAGATCGGCCCCTACCTCCGACCATCCCGTAGGGGCCGGGTCCATCCCCGACCTGTCCGCGTCGGGATTCGGCATCCCGGCAAAAGGGTATTCGCCAACCTCCTGCACCATCCCCCGCCGCACCGGATTCTCGATTACGTACGTACAGATCTCGCCCAGATCCTCAGCCCTGCGTATGACGTGGTCGTAGTACGAACGCTGCCACAGCTGCCCGCTGTGACCGAGCCTGCGGCCAGCGTGGCTCACAAACGACTTGAACCTGCGAATGAACGAGGGAATGGAATCCGCACCATCCCCCGCCCAGCATACCAAATGAACGTGGTCCGGCATCACGCAGTATGCGAATACCTTGACGCCGCTGAGAGCCTCCAGGGACTGCAGGGTCGCCACCGCCTCTTGCGCCAGTGTCCGATGGCGAAAAGGCGACGCTCCCCGCCGTGCGCAAACGGTCAGGGAATAGGCATGACCGGGCTCGCCATAGTCATGTCCGGGCAACCGAAGTTGCTTGCGCTTCGGGCATTCCACGGCCCGTTCAATCATTGCCCTCCCCCTCCGGGCCGATCAGGAGATCGGCCCCTACCTCCGACCATCCCGTAGGGCCGGGTTCCACCCCGGCCCGTCCCTCCTGGCGGGCCGATCAGGAGATCGGCCCCTACGACTACGACGGCCGACTATATCCGTTCCCCCCAGGCGATCATGGCCGGGCTTACCGGCAGCTTGGGCAGGCGCGGCGGGCCGCCGGGCTCATTGGCGATGAGCCCGCGGCACAGCGACTCGTCGTAGAGATAGCGCAATGTATAGCGGCTGATGCCGAGGTCGGGGTCGTAGTTGGCGCTGGTCGGTAGCCAGCCGGCGTTGGCGCCGCGCCACTTGGCGACCCAGTCCATGGCGTCGGCCAGGGGGGCGGTGCGATTCTCGGCGACGGCGCCGAGCACGGTGATGCGGATGTCGAGCGGCTCGCCGGGCGCTGGACTACCCATGGGATCGCTCCCCGGGTCCGGGGGAGGGGGATTGAAGAAGCTGCCGGGGATGACGAACCAGCTTCCGTGCTCGGCGTAGATGGCGGCATCAATCTCGACGTCCACGCGCGCCCGGATGTCGCGCACCCAGTAGAAGCGTTGGCTGTCGTCGGTCACGCGGAAGCGGACGATGTGCGGCTCGCCGATGGCGAGCGGGGTGAACGTGATGCGCTTGTTGGCGCCGAAGCTGACGTTGGGGATGGATTCCTGCACCGGATAGACGGCATTGGTTTCGTTGTTATAGCTCTCGATCGGAGGCGGGACGAACAGGAAGTAGTTGGTGGCGCCGTCATAGACGGGCAGGCCGCCGATCTCCCAGCTATAGGGGACGCCGTTGATCAACACCTGCATCTTGGCGGCGCCCGCGCGCCCCACCGGCAGATAGACGTTGGGCTGGCCGCTGTGCTTGAGGTAGATCTGCACCGGATCCATGCTCGCGGTCGTGACCACCACATCCAGCGGCTGACCGGGGCGCACCTCGTACCACGGCGTGTCCTCGACCACGACTTGGGTCGCGGGCTGCAGCACCTGCTGCAAGGCGGGGGTATTGAAGACCACCGAGTCGCGCGCCAGCAGCGCCAGCTTGGTGTCGGTCGCCGCGCTCGCACCCGGTAGCCCCGCTGCCTCCGGGCCCAGCACGTTGCCCTCGATGAAGACGTTGCCGCCGGAGACGACGGTCAGGTGGTAGTGGCGATTGGTGTCGTCCACCGGCGTCCACGACTGGCCGAGCGGGTCGTTGGGAAACGCATATGATTCCTGGTCATAGTAGCGCGCGGGTGACCCCACGCGCGGCGGCAGCATGCCCTTGACCGCGACATCGCCCGCCGCATAGATGACCCCGTTCTCGGGGAACGGCAAATCGAGCGGCCCCGCGCCGATGAGCTCGCCCCGCCGGTTGCGGAAGCCCGCTCCCGCGCCGCGCCAGGTGAGGCGAATTCTAGGCGGCGGGCTGCCGCCGGGCGCGCCCGGCAGCAACTCCAGTACCACCGCGTCGGGGCTGCCGCCGAAGCCGGGGTCCATCCACTCCGAGCGCATCTGCTCGTAGTCGTGGTTGTGCTTGATGTGCTCGGGGTTGTTGATGTAGAGGCCCTTGCCGTAGCCGCACCAGCCGGTGTTGACCTGCCGTCCGGCATAGGGCCCCGCGCCGTCAATCCAGGTGCCCGAGTCGCGGGTGAGGGCGAGGTAGCGGGCGGCATCGAGGGCGGGAGCATCCAGGTAGCGCACCCAGCGGGGATCGCTGTTGATGTCGGGTTGCTGGCGTCCGTCGCGGTAGAACCCGCCGAGGGTGTCGAAGGCCGCGGATTGGCTCGGCAGCACCGACCGCGGCGCCCCACCGTCAATCGCCACCAGCACCTGCGACGACGGGCCGTCCCAAAGCTGCGTAGTCTCATTCCACCGCGGCACCATGTCGTGGGAGATGTCGCCGGCCACCGCGATGTTGTCGCCGCGGTTGGACGACAGGTTGACCTGGACATCGCCGTGCCAGGCGAGGTCGCTGTTGACGCGGATGGGCCCGTCTATCACTGTCTTGTAGAGGCGCCCGGGCCACGGCGCCGGCGGGGCGTCGTAGAGGTACATCCTGACGCTGGCGCCGAGCGAGGCGGGCAGTGGATTCTTCTCGCCGTTGGCGACGAAGCGGATGAAGTCGGTGATGAGAATGGGTTGATAGCCCACCATGCGCCGCTGCAAGAAGGGGTTGCCCTTGAGCGCGGCCACGCTCTCGAGCTTGATGTAGCGGGAGTAGGGGTCGCCCGCCTGGGGCTCGTAAGTGACGGTGAGGCGGAATTCTCCGTCGCCGTAGTCGAAGGTTCCGGGGTTGGGGTCGGGGCGCCAGTCCGCCCCCTCCGGGCCCTCCAGCATGTTGTAGTGCGCGTAGTTCAGCCCCGCCGTAGCGATCTCTTGCAGGGCGACGCTGAATGACTGCCGCTGGGCCTGGCGCAACTGCGAAACGATGACGGCCAGGAACAGCGCCGCCAGCACCGCGACGATCAGCATCACCAGGACCGCCATGATCAGCGCCTGGCCGGATTGGCTATTCAGTTTTCGCATACGGCGCATCATGCGCAACCTCGAGCACACCCATTTTTCGCCGCAGGCTTCCGCGGGTAAACGCGGATCCATGTCCTGCTCATTTGGTGGCGCAGCCGTCTCGGCTGCGAAATCGCCTTCTTGGCAGGCGAGACGCCTGCCCCACCATTCTCAATCCGCTCGGCGTCCATCCGCGGCTGACTGACACCGAGATCACCGCGGGATGTTCTTCAGCTTGACCTTGGCCACCAGCGTCGCGTCCTGACGCGACGCCGGCGGCGTGCGCGCCGCGATGTCGCGCTTGCTGACGATGAGACTAATGTTGATAACCGCCTTGGTCGCATAGCTTGCCACTACCAGTTGGCTGCCCAGATTGTTGCGATAGCGGTAGCGGACGTGGACGGTGTCGGTGGCGGCGGGGTACTCGCCGCCGTCGGAGTCGAAGACGATGCGGATGCCATCCACGGCGTAGTGGTTGGGGCCGATGCTCGCCGGGGTGGCCGGCATGGGGTCCACCTGCTGATAGTAGGTGATCTCGCCCCCGCTGGTCTCGACCCACACGGTGACGGAGCCGGCGACGAGGCGCCGCGAATCCCGGGCCGGATCGGGGTCGAGATCGGTCGTCGCCCGCACCCTCGGCAGTTCGTATATGTACATGTCGAGGGCGCTGGCGACCGCGACGTCGTTCGCCGGAAAGTCGAACTGAACCTGCCCGCGGTCGTAGTCAACGCCGAAGGCGAACTGCGCCGGGCCGGGGTCGTTGACATCACGCAGCGGGTAGGAGGCGAGGTCGTACAGCGGTGTCCCCACCGCGTCCTCGACCCACACCTCGCCGTTGGCGCTGTCCACCGCGGTCTGGTAGGCGAGGACCCGCGGGCTGCCCGCGTAGATCTTGATGCGGCCCATCTCCCGGAACGCGGCGGCGGCGGGATCCCACTGCGCGAAGTTGACCCACAGCGGGTAGCGCGCCCGGTAGCGGCTGTAGTCGCGCGGGAAGCCGCCGACCGCCGGCAGCAGCGCTTCCTCGGTTACCGGCTCCGGGGAGAACGACGCGACCGGCACGTCGTAGTCCCAGTCGTCCGGCGTCAGGCCCACCGCGCGCTCGCCGTACCAGCGGCGGCGCTGCTGCTGGTTGCTGTCCGGCGGCACCGGATACAGGCTCACCGCCTCCAGCCACGGATAGCCGGGCTGGGCGGTCGGCCACGTGCCGTT
This sequence comes from Armatimonadota bacterium, assembly GCA_035527535.1. Taxonomy (NCBI): domain Bacteria; kingdom Bacillati; phylum Armatimonadota; species Armatimonadota bacterium. Next base: position 22,761 of record DATLAK010000149.1, on the reverse strand, counting down.
GTAGGAATACCCGTCCGCGTACCAGAATGCCGCCCGCGGCAGCGCCTCGCCGGAGTCGTTCCACGGATCATCGCGCCTGGTCGGATCGGGGATTTCCGTGCGCGCCAGGTAGTAGGGGTTGACCGGGTCCGCGTCCGGTTGATAGAAGGGCGCGTAGGCGCTGCGCGGATCGCGCAGCGCCCGCCAGTAGCGGACCGCCGCCGCCTGCGGCTCGATGGGGGCCGCTCCCTGGGACGAACTGACTGTCGGCAGGAATGCGACGAACCCCCCATCGGCAGGGGGATCGAACACGTACATCGCCTCCGCCAGCTCGCGCGTCATCGCGTCAAGCGCCAGGCGCGCCGCGGACAGCGCGTCGGCGCGCGCGACCCCCTTTTCCATGTAGGCCATGCCGGTCAGCACCGGATAGCCGACCAGCGCCAGCATCACCACGATGAGAAAAAGGGTGACCAGGATCTCGATCAGGGTGAAGCCGGCGCAAGCTCCTCTTACTGCTCTGCGACCGCAGGGCTTTGCGGTCACACCAGGCTCACCGCACGCCAGATTGTATGGTATCGGTTTCATCTGCCGGTTGTCTGTCCCGCTGCCGAGCGCATCCTCCTAGCGCCGCAGGAAGGTCTCGACCACCGCCGAGCGCCACCTCTCCGGTGATTCTTCCCCGCCCGTCGCGCGCGTCCTCCCGCGTCCGGCCCACAACACGCGCGCGCGCATGCTCGCGCCCTGAATGCGGAGGTCGCCCCACGCCGCGTCATGGGCGAGCTGCACGCGCGCGCTGTCGCCGGCGAGCGCGATCCGATGCAGCTCGCCGACCACCGCGCGCGGGTTGGTGTTGGCGGGCGCGTCGGCGTACATATAGTAGCTGGCAACCACGCTCTTGCCGACCTCGGAGCGACCGAAGTCCAGCAAGTTGGTGCCCGCGGTCCACACCGCCGAGCGATAGCCCGGCGTCGCGCTGACCATCACCGCATAGTCGGCGGCCGCCTTCATCGGCTGCACCGTCCAGTCCATCTCGCCGCGGTAGTAGATGCGGTAGGTGCGCCCGCCGGCGGGCTCGGGCGGCGAGCCGTCGCCCGCGGTGAAGCTGATAACGCCGTTGCCGTAGTCAACGGTGAAGTCTGAACTCGCCGGGGTGCCCTCCACGTAGTCGAGACGGGCGCCGGTCTCGGTATCCAAGATAATGACCATGTCGTCGTCGCCGGGGAGGAGGCGATTGCGCGCCGGCTGGCGCGGCGGGTTGAGGTAGGCGCCGGACTTGATCGGCGAGACCGCGAGGTGAATGCGCATCTCCGTGTCGGGACTCCGCTCTTCCGTCAGGATCTGCCAGTCGCGCACGCGATAGTCCACGTTGACCGTGCGCCCGGCGTCAGCGGGGTGGCACAGCAGGTGGGCATCGGGCGACGCGATGTCTTGGTCGAGGCGGAAGTGGGCGGGCCCGGTGGGCGCCGCGGCGCCGACGCCGTCGAAGATGAAGGCCTGGTGTATGCGCTCGCTCAGCGGCACCACCCCCTCGAAGTCCGCCGGCAGCGGACCGGCGGTGCCGCCGCCGCCGGTTTCACTGGGCGTCCCGGCCTGCGCATAGTCAAACGTGGTCGGATTGGGGCCGGGCGGCACGGTAATCGGGCCGAAGGTGCCGTTGAAGCTGGCCGGGGTCAAGCCGGCGATGATGACCTTCTGCCCGCTGGTGAACTCGTGGGGCGCCATGGTGGTGATGGTGACTGTGGTGCCGGCGGCGTCGCGCACAGCGCCGCCGGGAGCGATGGTCTGCGTCACCGGCCACAGCGACATCGGCCCCTGGCCGAGGGCCGTGCCGGTCGGGGTGGTGTCCCACCCGGCGGGCACGGTAATCAACTGCGTCGTGTCCGTCATCTCGACCTGTCGCTCTTCGCCCTGGCCGGTGGCGGTCAGATACGTGAACTCGACCCGAAACTTGCGGTCGTAGCCGCCGCCGGCGGCGCTGGGCACGTAATCGAAGCTGATGGCGCCCTGGTCGTAGTCAATGTAGTAGCGTTCCCAGTCCCTGGGACTGGGGGCGGTAGCATCGAGCAGGAAGCCCACTCGATCCACCCGCTGATAGCGGGTGGTGTAGATGAACAGCGGATCGCCGTCCGCCGGGTTGTCGTAGAGGTGCTCCAGGGGGCCGAAGCGCAGGCGGCACAGCGGCACGCGGATGGCGCCTGCGGTTTCGACATCGCCGATCGGCAGCATCTCGCCGATGATCGTGCGCGGCAGGTACACGCTGTCGGGCTCCCAGTTGGGGTTGGTGGCCTTGGGGCGCAGGTCGTCGGGATCGTAGTCGGGTCTGTACTGGAGGCTGGCGCTGGAGCTGTCGGCCCAGACGATAGCCTCGGGCAGACTGCCGGCGGCGAGGCGCCAGCGCTGGATCTCGCGGTCGGCGAGGCGGGAGGCGATGGATTCCTGGCGGCTGCGCTCGATGGCCGCGAACCCGGCCGGGAACAGGCGCAGCGCCGCGTAGGCGCCGATGAGCAGGATCACCAGCGCCACCAGCACCTCGACCAGGGTGAAGCCCGGTGACTGTCTTGCCGTCATTGCGAGCCCTTCGCCGCGGTCACTCTGAGCGCCTTGTCCCCCGTAGCCTTGGCGAAGGGGGAAGCGAAGAGTCTGGTTCGGCTCAGAGCCTGCCCTGAGCCTGCCAAAGGGGTAAACTCGCGAGGGGTCTCGTGTCTCGAGCAGCCGCGATCGGAGATTCCTCGGGCGCTTCGCTTCCTCGGAATGACATTCAGCGTCGCGACCGGTATTAACCTTGGCAGAGTAGCCTCGCATCGTCATCCGCATGAATGAAATGATTGGATACCGCTCGCACCGCCCGCCCGCGGCGGGCAAGACATCAACAGCTAACGCGGCTGCTCTGCCTTGTACTGGTCGTAGCGTGACGGCATGCGGCTGACGCTGCCGTCGGCCCACAGCACCAGGTCCTGATCGTTGCGGCGCAGGTCGCCCAGGTCGGTGCGGTCCGCCGGCGGGATCGCCCGATGCATGGGGCACCAGGTGACGACCGTGTTGTCGGGCGGGAACGGCTGCTTCAGGTTGCGCAGGCCCTGCTCGGGCCAGACGCTCGAGCGATCACGCCGGTAATTCCAGTCGTAAACGTTGTAACCTCCCAGATAGGGCCAGTCGCCGAAGTCGGGGCGGTCGGCGAGGGCGCGCGGGCAGTGCAGGGCGCGCGCGCCGGTCAGGTAGTTGGCCGGCGGTATGACGTAGTCCAGCGGCCCCGCCTGTTCATAGGCCCAGAACGCATAGTAGAGCTGCGCCAGCCCCAGCCCGTGCGTGCCCGGCTGCGGCGGATTCGGTGCGACCAACCATTCTCCGGCATCGGGCGGGAATCCCATGTGGTCGGCGCGGTACATGAGCAGCGCCTGGCCGATCATCCTCAGGTTGTTGGCGCACACGCTCACCTGCTGCCGGGACTGCAGGGTGCTGAAGATGGGCACCACCATCGTCGCCAGGATGACCATGATGCCGATGACAACCAGCACCTCAACCAGGGTCATGCCAGCGGTCGCCGTCGAGTGCCGTGCCATAGAGTCTCGATGTCCTAACCGACCGATGCCGGCGCGCGTAACCTTCCGCGGCCGGCGTAAGCAGGGACGCGCGGCCGCCCTACTGCGGCGGCTGGTTCACCCAGTCGTAGCTCGAGATGCGCGTGAAGTCCGCATCGCCGCCGATGCGGACGACGTTATCCTGCCAGGCGGATTCACGACCGAAGTAGCTGCGATGGTACGGGCAGTGGGTGATGATGGTCTCGTCCGGCGCCCAGCGTTGGTAGAGCCCCGCGAATTTCGCGGACGACGTGGGGTAGTCGCGTACGCGGGGGACGGCGGTGTACTCCGCCTGGGCGTCCGCCGCCGCCAGGTGGGCGAGGCCGTCGGTGGTGAGGCCGTAGTAGTTGTAGAGCTGGTAGCGGGTGTCCGCCGTGCCGTCGCCCACGGGCGGCCCGGCCGGCAATTGGTCGGGGTTGACCTGGGGCATGCAGTTGTAGCTGCTGTAGTGCTCGCGGAAGTTGCGCAGCCGGGTCGCTTCGTTAATGGTACCGTCATTCCAGGATTTGCCGTAGTTGGGATCTCCCCACTCCAGGATCGTCGGCCCGGTGTAGGTCGCAGGGCCCGTGCCGGGCTCGTCCACTGTCGTCTTCATGGTCGCGTAGAGCACCATGTATTCGCCCAGGGGTGTCGGGTCGTCCGGGCAGCGCAGGGCCTTGACGTTGGTCACGTAATCCGGGTAGAGCGCGCTGATGCCGCCGAAGCCGCTGACGGGATCGTAGGGGGGCGGGAAGGCGCGATAGTCCTGCTGGTACATCCTGGCGGCGGCGGCGATGGCATGCATGTTGGCGATGCACGTAGCCTGGTGCGCCTTTTCTATGGCCCTGGCGTAAACCGGCATGATGATGGCCGCGAGCACGGCGATGATGCCGATGACCACCAGCAGCTCGATGAGCGTGAAGCCGCTGCGCCCGCGGGGCGCCTGCCGCAACCGCCGGGGGACGAGACTGCCGCAAACTCTGGTGTCGCGATACCGAGCGCCCATTCTCCTACCCTCGCTTCCCTGGATCTTACGTCGGCGTGCCCGGGCACACCTTCAACCTACCATACCCCCCGCGCCTCGGCGCCTAAACCCCCGCCGCCGGCCCCCCGCTCATGTGCGGCGCACGGGCGAGACGGTCCCGTACCGGCCGCCCGGGCGCCCCTAATCCGGTCGCTTCGTCATTACCCCGCCCAGGTGGAACGATAGGCGACCCAGGCCTGCTCCAGCAGCCGGTTGATGGGCCCCGGGAACAACATCACCGCCAACGCCGCCACCGCCATGAACGGACCGAAGGGAATGTACTCCTGGCGCTTGCGCAGGCGTACCGCGATTAACGCGCTGCCCGCCGCCGCACCTGCCACCACCGCCAGGCCGAAGCTGAGCAGCGCCAGCCCGGGGCCCAGCAGCGCGCCGATGGCGGCGCCCAGCTTGAGATCGCCGCCGCCCATTCCCTCCTTGCGGAAGATGAGCAGGCTGAGTAGGGCGATCACAAGGAAGAAGGCGGCGCCGACAATGATGCCCGCAACCGAGTACGGCATCTTCAATAGCCACGAACTCCACGGCACATGAACCGCCAGCAGCGGCCGCTGCCACAGCAGAATCCCGGCGACGTCGAGGGCGAGGCCAACGCCGATCCCGGTCACCGCCAGCTCGTCCGGGATGATCATGTGTTCCAGGTCGATGAAGAAGATGGCAATCAAGAGGGCGGCGAAGGCCAGCTTCGCGGCGAGATGGGCGAGCGCCGGTGCGCCTTCGGTCCACACCTCCTGGGAGGTGAGCCAGGCGGCAACGAAGCAGACGGCGGTCACCAGCTCGACGACGAAGTAGCGCCAGCCGATGCGGGCCCCACAATAACGGCACTTGCGGCCCAGCATCAGGAAACTGACCAACGGTACCAGGTCGAGCACTCCCAGCCGGTGGCCGCATGCCGGGCAGTGGGAGGGCGGGTTGACGATCGACTCGTCCCGCGGGAGTCGGTGGATGCAGACGTTGAGGAAGCTGCCCACGGCCGCACCCAGGACGAAGAAGATGGACCCGGCGATCACCTCCGGCATGCCACTATCAGTATCCTCCGCCTGCCTCGCCGGCGCCGCTGCCGCCGCCCGCGAGGTTGTTGATGACCGCGATCAGGGGGAGGAACATCGAAATGACAATGAAGCCGACGATCCCGCCGAGCATCACGATCATGACCGGCTCCAAGGCCGCGGTCAGGCTCTGCAGGGTGGCCTCGACCTCGCTCTCGTAGAAGTCGGCGACCTTGTTGAGCATGGCGTCCAGAGAACCGGTCTCCTCGCCGATGGCAATCATCTGCACCACCATCGGCGGGAACAAGCCGCTCTTGGCCAGCGGATCGCCGATACGCTCGCCCTCGCGGATGGCGGCGCGGGCGGACATGATCGCATCGGACATGATCTCATTGTCAACGGCGCCGGCGACGGTCTCCAACGCTTGCAGGATGGGCACGCCGCTGACCATCAGGGTGCCCAGGGTGCGCGAGAAGCGCGCGATGGCGACCTTGTGGTTGAGCTTCCCGAATACCGGAATGCGCAGCCGCACCCAGTCCCATTGGCGCTTGCCGGTGCGCGTTCGAATATAGCGGCCGACGGCCACGTAGAGCAAGACGATGCCGAGGATCAGGACATACCAGCGGGTCTTCGCGAAGTTCGAGAAGTCCACCAGCACCTGCGTGGGCCCGGGTAGCTCCTTGATTTCCAGCTCTTGGAACAGCTCTATGAAGCGGGGGATGATAAACGTCACCAGCCCAAGGACGATCGCGGTCGCGAAGAACATGACCAGCACCGGGTAGGTCATCGCCGATCGCACCTTGCGCTTGAGGCGCTGGTCTTCCTCGAGGAACATCGCCAGGCGGTTGAGCGTCTCGTCGAGCACACCGCCGACCTCGCCGGCGCGCACCAGGCCCACGAACAGGTTGGAGAACACGTTGGGGAACTTGGTGAGGGAGCGCGACAGGGTCTCGCCGGCCTCGACTGAGGTCTGGAGCTCGCGGATGATCTGGCGCAGGCGGAAGCTCGAGGTCTGCTCCTCCAGCACCGCCAGGCACCGCACCAGGGACACGCCGGCGTTCATCATGGTCGCGAACTGGCGGCAGAATACCGCCAAGTCGCGCCCGCTGACGCGCCCGAAGATGGCGAAAGCGCCGGCCTGGGGCGGTGCGCCAGCCTGCGCCGCGGGTGCGCCGCGCTCCTCGGTAACCTTCTGCACCCAGAAGCCCTTTTCCCGCAGGCGGCGCACCAGCATCTGTTCGTTCTCGGCCTCGCTGGTGCCCCTCTGCACCTTGCCCAGAGCGTCCTTCGCGATGTATCTGTAGGTTGCCAACTCTCGATCTCCTGCCTCGCCGGCAGACCCCGGCGCCCGGCCCTCCCGGCCCCATCCGTCGCGATCCGCGCTAGGAGCTCTCGCTGAAGAGCATCTTCTTCAGTTCGTCCACATTCATCGCTCGCGCCAGCGCCTCCTCGTAGGTGATGAGGCCGCGCTGGTAGTAGTCCCGCAGGCACTGGTCCATGGTCTGCATGCCGAGGTGGGCGCTGGTCTGGATCATGGAGGTGATCTGGTGGGCCTTGCCCTCGCGGATGAGGTTGCGGATGGCGGGCGACGCTGTCATGACCTCGATGACGGCGACGCGCCCGGGCATGCCGGCGCGCGGGAGCAACTGCTGCGAGATCACCGCCTCCAGGTTGTTGGAGAGCATGATGCGGATCTGCTCCTGCTGTCCCGCCGGGAACACGTCCACGATGCGGTCCACCGTCTGCGCCGCGTTGTTGGTATGGACGGTGGCGAACACCAGGTGGCCGGTTTCGGCCGCGGTGATGGCCAGGCGCATGGTCTCGAGGTCGCGCATCTCGCCCACGAGGATGACATCGGGATCCTCGCGCAGCGCCTCGCGCAGCGCGATCTGGAAGTCCTTGGTGTCCTGGCCCAGCTCGCGCTGGTTGATGATGCTGCGCCGGTGCGTGTGCAGGTATTCGATCGGGTCCTCGATGGTGATGATGTGCTTGGAGGTCTCGCCGTTGATGAGCCCGATCATCGCCGCCAGGGTGGTGGACTTGCCGCTGCCGGTGGGGCCGGTGACCAGCACCAGCCCGCGCGGCTTGCGCGCGAGGTCCTCCAGCACCAGCGGCAGGTTGAGCTCGCGGACGGTGGGGATGCGCGCCGGGATCAACCGCAGCGCGGCCGCGACCGTGCCCTTGTCGCGGAAGACGTTGACGCGGAAGCGCGCGATCTTGCCCAGGGCATAGGAGCAGTCGAGTTCATAGGTGCTCTCGAATGTCTGGATCTGCTCGTCGCTCAGGATGTCATAGACCATCCGCTGCGAGATGTGCTCGGTGAACGGGGAGTAGTTGGTGGCGAGGAGCTCGCCGTCAACGCGGATGACCGGGGGGATGCTGACGGCGATGTGCAGGTCCGAGGCGTTCTTGCTGACGACGATGTCGAGCAGCTCGTCGATGTGGACGTCGGCGAGGTCCTTGGTGCTCGCCCCGGCAGCCGCCGGTGGCAGCGCGACCTCCGCGAACTCCTCGACCTCAACGGCCGGGTCGGTCTCCCCGGTGTGCAGTTGTTCAGTGGCGGCTTCCATCGGCGTCGTACATCCTCCTTGGTCCCGGGGTGCTGCCACCGCCCCCGGCCGTCCTACCACAGGCAAGATCGTCCCCGGCCGCTGCCGCCGGGGATCCAGGGCCGGCCGCACCGAGGCCTCAGCGCGAGCCTTGAGTGAAGACCACCCGCATCACCTCTTCGATGGTGGTGATGCCCTCGATGACCTTCTCGAAGCCGTCGCGCCTGAGGGTCTTCATCCCGTTGGCGATCGCCGCCTCCACCAGCTCTGACAACGGCGCGCGCTTGACCACGAGATCTTGGATCTCTTCGTTGATCAGCATCATCTCGAAGATGCCGGTGCGGCCGTAGTAGCCGGTGTGCATGCACTGCTCGCAGCCGCGGCCGCGGTAGAACACCACGTCCTCGGCGTCGGCGACGCGGAAGCCCACCCGCGTCAGCGCTTCCACCGGCGGGCGGTACTGCTCCTTGCAGTTGGAGCAGATCTTGCGCGCCAGCCGCTGCGCCAACACTCCCGCCACCGACGCGGAGATGAGGAACGGCTCCACCCCCATGTCCACCAGCCGGGTGACGGCCGAAGGCGCGTCGTTGGTGTGTAGGGTGGACAGCACCAGGTGGCCGGTCAGGGCCGCCTGCACCGCGATCTCCGCCGTCTCCAGGTCGCGGATCTCGCCCACCATGATGATATCCGGGTCTTGGCGCAGAAAGTGGCGCATGGCCATGGCGAAGGTCAGCCCCGCCTTGCGGTTGACGTGCACCTGGCTGATCCCCGGCAGCTGGTACTCCACCGGGTCCTCGATGGTGATGACGTTTCTCTCCACCGAGTTGATCTTGTTGAGGATGGCGTACTGGGTCGTGGTCTTGCCGGAGCCGGTGGGGCCGGTGGACAGGAACATGCCGTTGGGCTGGACGATGACGGTCTCGACGTCGGCCTGCACCTCGGGGAACATGCCCAGCTTGCTGAGGCCGATGAGCACGCTCGACTGGTCGAGGATGCGCATCACCGCCTTCTCCCCGAAGACCGTGGGCAGGGTCGACACGCGCAGGTCGTAGTCCTTGCCCTCGTGGCGCACGTGGATGCGCCCGTCCAGCGGCACCCGGCGCTCGGCGATGTTCATATCGGCCATGATCTTGATGCGCGAGATGAGCGGCGCGTGGACGTACTTGGGGATATTCATGCGTTCGTGCAGCACGCCGTCAATGCGGTAGCGCACACGCACCCCGCGGCGGTCGGGCTCGACGTGGATGTCGCTGGCGCGTTCCTTGATCGCGGTCTGGATGATGACGTTGACGACGCGGATGATAGGGGCTTCCTCGGCCAGTTGGGTCGCCCGGTCCACGTCCTCATCCACGCCCGCGCCGGCCATGACCTCGGTCTGGAGGCTGCCGCCGCCACCGACCCCCAGCGCCTCCAGCGCCGTCTGCAGCGATTCGTCGGTGACGACGCCGCCGGCGTCGCTGCGCTGGATCGCCGCAATGTCCTCCGCGCTCGCCAGCACCGCCTCTACCTCGTAGCCGGTCATGAGGCGGATGTCGTCGAGGGCGAAGACGTTGGTGGGGTCGGCCATCGCCACCACCAGCCGATCCCCGTTGCGCTTGATGGGGATGGCGCTGTGGCGCGAGATCATGCTCTGGGGAATGGACTTGGAGACCTGCTCGTCAATCTGGGAGCGATCGAGCTCAACGAAGGGGACGCCGATCTGCTCGGCGTAGGCGCGCAGGACGTCCTTGTCCTTGACATAGCCCTTGTCCACCAGGATGCGGCCCAGCCGCTCGGTGGTGCTGGCCTGGATCGCCAGCGCTTCCTCCAGCTGCTCCTGCGTGATCAGTCCCTGACCCAGCAGGATCTGGCCTATGGGCTTCTTCGGCCCGCGGGACGTCGCCATGCCCTCTACCTCAGAAACAAGGCTCCCTGGTTACCGACCGTATGAATTGATGACTGCCGGACTACCCACAGAACCATTATACCACATACGCCTACTTGGGCAAGGGGCTGCCCCGACGCCTCCAATATACCGCTGCTCCCAAGGGGCCAAACATGCATCTGCCGGAGGGGGTTGGAAGACCTTGTGGGTCGGCTGCGATCCCAGGCCCGATGCCTTTGCCCCTCTTTCGGCGGCGGGGGCCCCAGTTCCTGCTTGCCCGACCGCGCAACCCGGCGCGCCTGCGCGCCGCCGATGCCGCACCGCAGGCCCTATCGCCCCAGCGCTCCCGCTACCGCCTCCTGCATGACCTCCACCGGGGCGGCCTGTCCGCTCCAGATGGTGAACGATTCCGCTCCTTGCAGTACCAGCATCCGCAGCCCCCCCACCGTCCGACAGCCCCGCCTGCGCGCCCCTGCCAGCAGCCGCGTCTCTACCGGATTGTACACCATGTCGAAGACGAGCATGTCTTTCCGCAGCCAGGTCTGCGGCACCGGCGCTGGCCGCGAGTGGTGGGGGTACATGCCGATGGGGGTCGCGTTGACCAATACATCCGCCGCCTCCACCGCGGAGCGCAGGGCCGGCCGCCTCCACTCTATGGCGGCGCCCACCGCCCCGCCAGCCGCCCGGCGCGCAAGCCCCGCCGTGCTTGCCGCCCGCTCTATCTCCACCGGCAGCGCGGCGACCCAGATGCGCGCCGCCCCCATCTTCGCCAACCCGACCACCGCCGCCCGCGCCGCGCCGCCCGCGCCCAATACCACCGCCGTGCGCCCGCGCAAGTTCCCCCCCGCCTCGGTGAGCGACCGCGTGAACCCCGCGACATCAGTGTTGTATCCGACCAGCTTGCCGTCCTGGCAGTGAACCGTATTGACCGCTCCCACCAGGTCCGCCACCGGCGTCACCTCGTCCACGGCGCGCAGGGCCAGCTCCTTGAGGGGGATCGTCACATTCACCCCGACGATGCCGAGCGCGGGCAGCGCCCGCAGGGCCTGCGCGAAGTCCTTCGGCGCCACCGCGAACGGAAGATAGCACCAATCGAGGCCCAGGTGGGCAAAGGCCGCGTTGTGCATCTGCGGTGAGACGCTGTGCCCGATGGGGTACCCGAAGAGGCCGACCAGCTTGGTCTTACCGGTAATGTTCATGTCTCGCTCCGGCGCAGTCGCCACAGCACGACGCGCTCCAGCACGCGCATGATCTTGGTGGCCGGGAAGTCGCGGCGGCTTAGTGGTCGCACGAGGATCGTGAACAGCCCCAGCCGGTTGCCGCCCATGACATCGGTGAACAACTGGTCGCCCACCAGGGCGGTGGTCGCGACCTCGGTGCCGAGCATCTCCAGCGCCCGCCGCAGCCCGCGCCGCGAGGGTTTGCCCGCCGGCGCCAGCCATAGCGCGCCGATGCGCTCGGCGATGCCGCAAACCCGCGCCTTGCCGCGCGCGTTGGAGGCGATACAGACCCCGATGCCGGCTGCCCGCGCTCGTTCCATCCAGGACGCGACCTCCTCGCGCACCTCGTCGCGGTTCCAGTCCACGATGGTGTTGTCGAGGTCCACGATCAGCCCCGCGATGCCAAGCTTTCGCAGTTGCTCGACACTGATGTCCCAGATCGCTTCGACCATCATATCGGGGCGCAGCAGCTTGAGCATCGGGGATTCTTATCCACAGATTCCCACAGATTCGCGCAGATTTCCGAGATGACCCACATTCGTAGCTGCAGAGCGTCGAAGGTGGCATCCGAGATGTCCACAATCTCCAGGCTCATAACCTGCTCACTGCCGTACACAGCGGCTAGGCCGTTGGCCGCTGGCTAGGCGGCTAGTAGCCGCCGCCATCCCGGCCCGACGAAGTCGGGACCTAGGGACGTGGCGGTCGCCTTGCGACCTAGCCACCGGGGGGCGGCTGTGCCACATGGATGCGATGAATCGCGCCCCTGCAATCTGTGCAATCCGCCTGGGGCGGACAAATCTGCGGATACTACCTCATCCCCCGAGGCGGGAAGCTAGAGCAGCCATGCGTTCGCGCAAGGCTACGGCCCGGCGCTCGGCGTCCTCGATGCGGGCGCGGGTTTCGGCTACCACTTTCTCCGACGCGCGCGCGATGAAGTTGGCATTATCCAGGCGCCCGCGCGTGCGCGCCAACTCGGCTTCCAGTGTCACCAGCTCCTTTTGCAGGCGGTCGCGCTCCCTGGCCAGTTCCTCAGCGGAGGCCACCGTGGACACCGACACCCGCACCTGCTCGCCCTCCCAGGGTATCACATCGGTGGCGACTTCGGCATCACCCGCCGGCTCGCCCAAGGTGATCGAGCTTGCATGGACGAGATGAGCAATCATGGCCTGACCGGCGGTCAGAGCCTCGGTCGCGCGCTTGCTATCGGGGGTGAGGATGATCTCCACCGCGGCCCCCGGTTCCACTCCGCGTTCGATGCGCAGACGCCGCGCCGAGGTGACTACCGCCATCACCAGGCTCATCGCCTCTTCCGCCTGTTGGTCTCGCAGCAGGGCGCGCCCTTCCGGCCCTTCGACTCCGCTCAGGACAGGCCACGGCGCGATCATGATGGACTCGCCGTCATGGGGCAGCGCTTGCCACAGCTCCTCGGTGATGAAGGGCATGAACGGATGCAGCAGCCTCAGAGTACGCTCGAACGTGTAGATCAACACGTCCTGGGTTCGCGTGCGCGCTGCGGGATCATCGCCGCGCAAGGCGGGTTTGGCTATCTCCAGATACCAGTCGCACAGCTCGCCCCAGAAGAAATCATAGAGCGCCCGCGCCGCTTCGTCCGCCCGATAGTCGCCCAAGGCCTGCGTCACCGTTTGCGTCGTCGCCTCGAGCCGGCTCAAGATCCAGCGGTCGGCGAGGGACACAGGCGAGGGCGCCTGTGCCACCCGGGCGCGCTCGTATGCCGCCTCATCGAGGTTCATGCGCACCATGCGCGCCGCGTTCCACAGCTTGTTGCAGAGGTTGCGCCCGGTCTCGACGCGCTCCATCTCGAAGCGCACCTGCTGGCCGCTCGACTGTGCGATGAGGCCGAAGCGCGTCGCATCGGCGCCGTACTTCTCCACCGTCTCCAGCGGATCCACGCCGGTGCCCAGGGACTTGCTCATGCGCCGGCCCTGCGCGTTGAGCACGGTGGCGTTGATGTAAACCTCGGGGTAGGGGATGTCGCCCATGAAGTGCAGCCCCATCATCACCATCCGCGCGACCCATAGGAAGATGATCTGACTCGAGGTCACCATGAGGTTGGTGGGGTAGAAGCATTCGAGCTCCGGGGTCTGCCGGGGCCAGCCCAGGGTCGCGAACGGCCACAGCGCGGAGCTGAACCAGGTGTCGAGGACATCGGGGTCCTGGGTCATCGCGCCGCCCCTCGACGCCGCTCGGGACGGCCCCCCTTCGCATCGCAGGGGCGGTCCTGAGCTTGTCGAAGGGCCGCCGCACGCGGGGCAGCGCTCGGGCGCGGACTTGGCCGCGACGACTCTGCCGCAGCCGCAGGTGTACACGGGAATGCGGTGGCCCCACCACAACTGTCGGCTGATGCACCAGTCACGGATATTGCGCATCCATTCGAGATACACGTCAGCCCAGCGCTCGGGCACGAACCGCACCCGCCCGCTCTCGACGACCTCGATGGCGGGCAGGGCCAACTCCTTCATGCGCACGAACCACTGCTCGGACAGCAGCGGCTCCAGCACCGTGCCGCAGCGCTCGCAGGCGGCCAGGGAGACGGCGTAGGGCTCAACCTCGACCAACCGTCCATCCTCCCGCAGCGCCGCCACCACCGCCTCGCGCGCCGCGAAGCGATCCATGCCGGCGAAACGCCCGGCGTCGGCGGTCATGCAGCCGTCGTCGCCGATGACCTTGACGCGCGGGAGGCCGTGCCGTTCCCCCGCCTCGAAGTCGTTGAGGTCGTGGGCGGGGGTAACCTTGACCGCACCGGTACCGAACTCGGGGTCGGCGTAGTGGTCGGCGATGATGGGTATCTCCCGCTCCACCAGCGGCAAGATCACGCGTTCCCCGACGACGTCGCGATAGCGCTCATCGGTGGGGTTGACCGCGACCGCGGTGTCGCCGAGCATAGTCTCGGGGCGGGTGGTGGCGACGACGACCGCGCCCTCGCGTGTCGCGTAGGGATAGGCGATGTGATAGAGGTGGCCGGGTGATTCCTGGTGCTCGACCTCGATATCGGAGATCGCGGTGCGGCAGCGCGGGCACCAGTTGGTGACCCGCTCGCCGCGGTAGATGTAGCCCTCGTCGAACAGCCGCACGAACGCCTCGAGCACGGCGTCGCTGTAAGCGGGGTCCATGGTAAAGCGATCCCGCCCCCAGTCGAAGGCGAAGCCGAGGGCGCGGAACTGCTCCTCGATGCGCCGTCCGTAGGCGTCTTTCCACTGCCACACGCGTTGCAGAAAGCCCTCGCGCCCCAGCTCGTAGCGCGTCACTCCCTCCTGGGCGAGTTGGCGCTCGACTACGTTCTGGGTGGCGATGCCGGCGTGGTCGGTACCCGGGAGAATCAGGGTCTGCTTGCCCGTCATCCGATGGTAGCGGCCCAGGATGTCCTGCACCTCATAGCACAACGCATGGCCCAGGTGCAGCTCGCCGGTGACGTTGGGCGGCGGGATGGTGATGCAGTAGCGCGGCTTGCCGGAATCCGCCTCGGCGTGGAAGTAGCCGCGTTCGTCCCAGAAGCGATACCATTTCGCTTCTACCGCATGTGGGTCGTATGTCTTCGGCAGTTGCGACGCGTCCATTCGGTCCTCCAGCATGTGGCACAGCCCGCCTGTCCTGAGTGGCTAGGTCGCGCCGCGGCTGCGCACCTTGGCAGGCGAGGACGCCTGCCCCACCGTGGGAACACTACAACGCAAAACGCCCCTCTCGCTCAAGTCCCTAGGCCGGAGGCCGGGATGGCGGCCCCAGCGGGGCCTAGCCAGGCGAAAGGAGCGCTTCCGCGGTGCCACCTTGATTGTCCGGGGCATTTGGGCGCGTGGTCTTCAGACCGCGCGAGAAAGCCGCGACTTCTGTAGGAAGTCGCGCCCAATCTCGTTGCCAGACGCGGCTCCTACAATGCCTGGGACATCTCTGGCGCGGTAACGGGCGTGCCCGGGGGCGGTTACGCAGGACTGCGGCCCTTCACCGTCCCGGCTCGGGGGCGACGTTCGCCGCCGGCGCTGTGCCGGCCCTCACACCCAAGCGGCTTCGCTGCGCGAATGTCCACCCGGGGCCGGCTCTCTGGCGAGCGCGAGGCGGCTACTCCTCCCCTTCTCGGCCTTTGGTGGGGGAATGATAGCAGGTAAGCGCGCGGCCCGTCAATCGCGACCGCGCCTCGGGGGAGCACTAGGGGGCACGGCGCCGCCGTGCCCCCGCAAGGCTGTGAATCCTGGGCGCGAGCCCCGCCCACGCTCTACATCACCCTTGACACCGAGGGCTGATCGGCGGCGCGGTCGGATCGGCGGAGGCGATCGCCGGCGGAGACGGTCTCGCCTGCGATCGGCGGCAGCAGCGCGACTTCCAGCACTTGGTCCATGCTCTCGACGAATACGAACTTGAGCTCGCGCTTGACCTGCGCCGAGATCTCATCGAGCTCCTTCTGGTTGTCCGCCGGCATGATGACCGTGGTCATGCCCGCGCGGTGAGCCGCCAACACCTTCTCCTTGACTCCGCCCACGGGCAGCACCCGCCCGCGCAGGGTGACCTCGCCGGTCATGGCCACATCCCTGCGTACCGCGCGCCGCGTGAGCGCCGAGATGAGGGCGGTGGCGAGCGTGATCCCGGCCGAAGGGCCATCTTTGGGGATGGCGGCGGCGGGAACGTGGATGTGCACGTCGAAACGCCGGTAGAAGTCCTCGTCAATGTCCAGCGATTTGGCTCGCGAACGGGTGTAGCTGAAGGCGGCCTTGGCCGACTCCTGCATGACCTCACCGAGCTTGCCGGTGAGGATGAGGTTGCCGCGGCCCTTCATCAGGGTGACCTCGATGGAGAAGATGTCGCCGCCGACCTCGGTCCAGAAGAGGCCGGTGGCGACCGCCACCTCGTCCTGGCGCTCGGCCATGCCGTGGCGGAAGCGAAGCGCGCCCAGGTACTTGTGCAGGCTCGCAGGGCCGATGGTGGCGGTGGTGGATTTGCCCTGGGCGACCCGCTTGGCCACCTTGCGGCAGACGTTGGCGACCTCGCGCTCGAGGTTGCGCACCCCGGCCTCGCGGGTGTAGTTGCGGACGATGGTGCGCAGCCCCTTCTCCGCGAATCTGGCGAGGTGGTCGGTGAGGCCGTGCTCCTTGATCTGCTTGGGCACCAGGAACAACTGCGCGATCTTGAGCTTCTCCTCCTCGGTGTAGCCCGGGAACTCGATGAACTCCATGCGGTCGCGCAGCGCCCACGGCACCGGGTCGGGGAGGTTGCCGGTGGTGATAAACATGACCTCGGATAGATCGAACGGCACCTCCAGGTAGTGATCGCTGAAGGCGTAGTTCTGCTCCGGATCGAGCACCTCCAGCAGCGCCGCCGCCGGATCGCCGCGGAAGTCAATGCCGATCTTGTCTATCTCGTCCATCATGAAGACCGGGTTGCGACTGCCGGCGGTCTTCATGCCCTGGATGATGCGGCCCGGCAGGGCGCCGACGTAGGTGCGGCGGTGGCCGCGGATCTCGCCCTCGTCGCGCATCCCGCCCAGCGAGATGCGCACGAAGCTGCGCCCGGTGGCGCGCGCGATGGAGCGCCCCATCGAGGTCTTGCCCACGCCCGGCGGCCCCATGAAGCAAAGGATGGGGCCCTTGGACTCGGGGTTGAGCTTGCGCACGGCGAGGTACTCGAGGATGCGCTCCTTGACCTTCTGGAGGCCGTAGTGATCCTCGTTGAGCACGCGTTCCGCGTCCGCGATGTCCAGGCGGTCCTCGCTGCGCTTGCTCCAGGGCAGGGTGACGAGCCAGTCGAGGTAAGTGCGCACCACCACCACCTCCGGCGACGCCGGGGGCATCTTCTCCAGGCGATCGAGCTCCTTGAACGCCTTCTCCTCGACCTCCTTGGGCATGCCGGCGGACTGGATCTGGCTGCGCAACTCATCCAGCTCCATGGTGCGATCGTCGCGCTCGCCCAGCTCCTGCTGCATCGCCTTGATGCGCTCGCGCAGGTAGAACTCCTTCTGCGTGTCCTCCAGCTCCTGCTTGACGCGCGAGTGGATCTTCTTCTCGATCTCCAGGATCTCGATCTCGTGGCCCAGGTGCGCCGCGATGCGCTCCAGGCGCGCCACCGGGTCCGCCAGCTCGAGGATCTCCTGCTTGACCTCGACCTTGAGGTCCAGGAAGCCGGCGACGAGGTCGGCGAGGCGTCCGGGATCGTTCACGCCGCCGGCATTCTCCAGCGCCTCCGGGGGGATGTTCTTGCCGAGCTCGATGCAGCGCGCGAACTGGGCGACCACGCTGCGCATGAGGGCCTCGACCTCGATCCCCTCGCGCGCGGGCTCGGCCATCACCTCCACCCGCGCGCGGAAGAACGGCTCGGTCTGCACGTACTCCAGCACGCGCACGCGCGCTACGCCCTCGACCACGACGCGGATGGTGTCGTCCGGCAGGCGCAGACTCTGCATGCTCTCGCCGACGGTGCCGACGCTGTAGAGGTCCTCGGCCCGCGGGTCGTCAATGTCCACGCTCTTCTGCGTCACCAGCAGGATGCGGCGCTCTTGCTCGAGCGCCTCCTCAAGGGCGCGCACGGACTTCTCGCGACCAACGAACAGCGGCATGATCATGTGCGGGTAGATGACCTGGTCGCGGATGGGCAGCACCGGGATGATCTCCGGCACCCGCTGGGTGGGCGAATCGCCACTCGGTGCTTCTGCTCGTTTCTTCGGCTTGACCTGACTCACGATGACCTCCCGCCGGCGATACGGTTGACTATTTCCACAGATGCCTGCGATTGCTGCGCGCCAGGAACCGACAGCATGACGTCCGTCGCCCACAAGCGCACATGTATTATTCCCACCTGCGAGCGTGGTTCCTGCGTCACGCGGGCACCAAGGCCGGGGATCTCAAGCGGCCTGCGACCGGCGCCGCCAGCGAGGTCCGACCTCGTCGCGGGTCAACAACAGGGGGGCGGCGCGGCGGCGCACGGTGTCCTCCGTCACCAGGCACCGGCGGATGCCGGTGAGCGACGGCAGATCGTACATGGTATCGAGCATGACCTCTTCCATCACCGAGCGCAATCCGCGGGCGCCCGCCGGTCGCGCCATAGCCCAGCAGGTCGGAGCACGCCGTCACGCATTCGGCGCAGATGGACACGCGCTCGCAGCCGGAGGAGATGAGGCGCTCCACCTGGCTGCGAGGCCGGCCGCAGAAGGAGCAGCGGCAGTCGTCTCGGCGTTTGCGGTCGTCGGTGGGGTGGCGCATGAGGGGGCGTGACCTTATTCGCTCGCGGGTGCCGGCGGCTGCTTCTCGAGCACCTGATCCACCAGGCCGTAGGCCCTGGCATCCTCCGCCGACATGTAGAAGTCGCGGTCGGCGTCGCGCGTGATCTTGTCCAGCGGCTGGCCGGTGTGCTTGGCCAGGATCTGATTGATGGTATCGCGCGTATGCAGCATCTCCCGCGCCTGAATGTCAATGTCGCTCGCCTGCCCGCCGACGCGGTCAACGTGCGGCTGGTGGATGAGGATGCGGCAGTTGGGCAGGGCGTAGCGATGACCCGGCTCGCCCGCGCCCAGCAGCAGCGCGCCCATGCTCGCCGCCAGACCGATGCAGTAGGTGTACACCGGCGGCGCGATCAGCTGCATGGTGTCGTAGATCGCCAGCCCGGCCTGCACCAACCCGCCGGGGCTGTTGATGTAGAGGTCAACCTTCTTGGTCGGATCCTCGCTCTGCAAGAATAGCAGTTGCGCGATCACCAAGTTCGCGACGGTGTCGTCCACCGCCCCGGTGATGAAAACGATCCGGTTCTGCAGCAGGCGCGAGTAGATGTCGAAGGCGCGCTCGCTCCCCCGAGGCCCGTGCACGACCATGGGCACGATCACGATTCTTCCTCCCGCGACTCGGCGGCCGTCGCCGCTTCGCCCTCACTAGTGATGTCGGCGTGATCCACCAGGAACTGGAGCACCTTGTGGTGATGCACGCGATTCGCCAGACGCACCACGTCGCGGTCATGCAACCGCTTGAGCACCCGCTCGACGCTGGTGCCGGCGCGACGCGCCATCCCAGCGATCTCGTCGGAGACTTCCGCCGACGAAACCTCGATCCCTTCCCGCCGGCCGATCTCCTCCAGCACCAACGCGCGCTTGAGGTGCACCCGCGCCTGCATCTCCTGCTCGCGCAGCCAGCGCTCGGCGTCGGTTCCGCGTTCGGCCAGATAGCGCTCGGGGTTGATGCCGTCGGCGCGCAACCGCTCCTCCAGTCGCCGTAGCTGCGCTTGCGCCTCCGCGCGCACCATCGCCGGCGGCAGCGTCATGGCGGTACTCGCGACGATCTGCTCCAGCAGCTCCATGTGCAGACGGTCTTCCCCATCCTCCTCGGCCAGGCGCGTCAGCGCCTCACGCATGCGCTCGCGCAGCTCCGACGCGGTCGCAACCCCGTGCGCCGCTTGCGCCATCTCGTCCGTCAGCTCCGGCACCACCCGTTGTCGGAGCTCGCGTACGGTCACGACGTATTCGCCCTGCTTGCCGGCCAGCGCCGCCTCCCGGTGGTCGGCGGGGAAGGTGGCCGTGATCCGAACTTGCCCGCCCGGCTGGAGCCCGACCAGTCTCTCGTTGAGCTCCGGGAAGAGATTATCGCTGCCGATCTGGCACGGATAACCGCGGGCGCCCTGCCCCTCCACCGCCTGCCCCGCGATCTCGAGGTCGTAATCCACCAGCGCGAGATCGCCCTCCTCGGCGGCGCGATCGCTTGCCGGCTCGTAGCGCGCATGGCGCTCGCGCACGGCCGTGAGCTGCGCCTCCACCTGCTCGTCGCTGACTTCAACCGCCGGGCGCACGGCGGTCAGCCCCCGGTACTCACCGAGCTCGACCTTGGGGCGCGGCGTCACCAGGGCGATGAAGGTGGCGGAGGCATCGTCCTCGACCTTCGCCGCTTCCAGCTCGGGCCGGCTGTAGGGCTCGACATCGGCCTGGCCGATGCCCTCTGTGACCGCTGCCGGCGCGAGCTCGTCGAGCGCGGAACGGCGCGCTTGTTCGATGCCGACTTGCTGTTCGAGCAGGGCGCGCGGCGCCTTGCCCTTACGAAAGCCGGGAACCGAGGCGCGCCGAGCGAGGTCGCGATAGATGCCGTCAACCGCGCGGCTCACTTCCTCGGCTTCGGCCTTGACGATGATGCGGACCCGTCCGTCTTCGAGCGTTTCCCGGGTGACTAGCTGCATCTGTTGGAAGTCCTGCCGTGAGCGCCGCCGCGGATGGCACCGGCCTGCGGCGGCGCTGAGAGAATAATGTGGAGCGGAAGAAGGGATTTGAACCCTCGACCCTCTCCTTGGCAAGGAGATGCTCTACCGGGCTGAGCTACTTCCGCTCGGCTGCGGCCGGCTATTCAGTTCCGTTCGCGCGCAGCATCGCCAGTGCCCGGCGGCGCGGTACTGGTGGGCGAGGAGAGATTCGAACTCTCACGGGGTTGCCCCCACAAGATCCTAAATCTTGCACGTCTACCGTTCCGCCACTCGCCCTAACGGCAGGCATGTCCGGCAGCGGCGGGCCCCTCCAAATGCATCCGCCGCGACGCGCGTTTCCACGCCCCGCGAGACGCCTGCGCGCCGATCGCGCGCAGGTAGAATCTACCATAGGGTGTAGGGGATGTCAATAGCGGCAGCCGGCGGCGTCGGCGGGTGTGACCTCGAACAGTGGCAATGGTCGCCATGCTGTAGAGGCGGCCCTGTGTGGTCACCCATTCACAGCGGCTAGGCCGTTGGCCGCTGGCTAGGCGGCTAGTAGCCGCCGCCATCCCGGCCCGACGAAGTCGGGACCTAGGGACGTGGCGGTCGCCTTGCGACCTAGCCACCGAGGGCCCCGATAGATGGCTAGGGCCGCCTGATCGGCCCGCCATGGCGGCCCGAAGGGCCTAGCCATCGGGATTCGGAAACGGCTGGGCCACATCCAAGTGCGCGACTACGCCACACCCACCGAAATAGGTCACACCCGCGCGCGGCCAGGAGCTCCGTTATTGCGAGAATGGCGACTCTGACAGGATTGCTTGACACCGCGCGCGCTCTCCCCGCATAATATGGCGCGTCGGTTCATGCTTGCCCACGGAGGTGCGCCTTGGAAGAGAAGCAACTGCTGATGATCCCCGGCCCGACCCCGGTCGCCCAGGCGGTGCTGCGCGCGTGCAGCAAGCCCATGATCAATCACCGCGGGCCGGAGTTCGCCCAGCTCCAGGATGAGTGCAATCGCGGGTTGCAGGCGGCCTTCAAGACGGAAAACGACATCCTCACCCTCACCTGCTCCGGCACCGGGGCGATGGAGGCGGCGGTGGTCAATACCCTGTCGCCGGGGGATAAGGTGCTGTGCCTGGTCATCGGCGCCTTCGGCGACCGCTTCGCGCAGATCGCCCAGACTTTCGGCGCCGAGGTCGAACGCATGGATTTCGAGTGGGGCCGGGCGGTTGACGAGAAGCAAGTGGCCGCGCGGCTGAAGCAGGATGCGAAGCGCGAGATCAAGGCGGTGCTGGTGACGCACAACGAGACCTCCACCGGCGTCACCAACGACCTGGCGGCGATCGCGGCGGTGGTGCGCGAGCACGGGGCGCTGCTGCTGGTGGACGCGGTCAGCAGTATGGTGGCGATGGATCTGCGCGCGGACGAGTGGGGGCTTGATGTGGTGGCGGCGGCGTCGCAGAAGGCGTTCATGCTGCCGCCGGGGCTGGCGTTCGTCTCCATGAGCGTGCGCGCGTGGGAGGCCAACGACAAGGCGAAGATGCACCGCTACTACTTCGATCTCAAAAAGGCGAAGGAGTTCCTGGATAAGAAGCAGACGCCCTGGACGCCGGCGCTGCCGCAGATGTACGGTCTCAAGGAGGGCCTGCGCCTGATCGCGGAGGAGGGGTTGGAGAACTGCTTCGCGCGACATGCGCGTCTGGGCTCCGCGGTGCGCGCGGCGTGCAAGACGATGGGGCTGGCGCTGTTCGCCGACCCCAAGCACGCCTCCAACGCGGTGACCGCGATTCTGGCACCCGAGGGCCTGACGCCCAAGCAGATCCGCGGCCTGCTGCTCGACAAGTACGGGGTGGTGCTCGCGGGCGGGCAGGGCAAGCTGCAGGACACGGTGTTTCGCATCGGCCACCTCGGTTATGTCAACGAGACCGATGTCATGACCACCCTGGCGGCGCTGGGGGCGGGGCTGCACGAGCTGGGCCTCAAGGTGGACCTCGGCGCGGCGCTCGACGCCGCTCACCGCGAGCTCACCGCGGCCGGCGCGAAGGGCTGAGGAGCGAACCGCCATGCCCACGCGCGCAAAATCCCAGAGACCAACCCGACCGGTCGGGGTGCCACACGCCAGGGCGAAGAAGCCGCAGCCGGCCTTTCGCGCGTTGGTGAGCGACCCCATCGCCGAAGAGGGCCTGGACATCCTGCGGCGCGACCCGGCGATCGCGGTGGTGGTCAAGACGGACCACACGCCGGACGAGCTCAAGCGCGCGGTCGCCCAGGCCGACGCGCTGCTGGTGCGCAGCCAGACCAAGGTGACGGCGGAGGTCATCGCGTCCGGGACGCGGCTCAAGGTCATCGCCCGCGCCGGCGTCGGCGTGGACAACGTGGAGGTGGCGGCGGCAACGCGGCGCGGTATCATC
>DATLAK010000148.1 GCA_035527535.1 Armatimonadota bacterium | reverse complement strand
GGCGCCAACCAGGTCGTCGCCGCGGCGCGCCTGGGCGCGCAGACTCACCTCGTCGGGCGCGTGGGCGATGATGGTTTCGGACGCCAGCTGCGGCAAGCGCTGGAGGACAACGGCGTGGATTGCAGCCGCGTTGTCACCGACCGCGAGCACCCGAGCGGCGTGGCCATGATCGTCGTCCAGGCGTCGGGCGAGAACAGCATCGTCGTCGCCGGCGGTGCCAACGGTGCGGTTTCTCCACGCGACGTTGAGGCGTCGCGCGCGGTGATACAGGCGGCGGAGGTAGTGCTGCTGCAGCTCGAGATTCCGCTGGAGACGGTGACGACGGCGATGACGATAGCGCGCGCCGCGGGCGTCCGAACCATCCTTGATGCGGGACCGGCGTGCGCGCTGCCGGAGGAGGTGCTGCGCGCGCCAACCCTTCTATCACCAAACCTGGTCGAGGCCGAGGCCCTGCTGGGCCGCCCGGTGTCCGGTGGGCTGGAGGCGGCGCGCGAACTGGTGGCGCGCGGGGTCGCCGCATGTGTGGTAAAATCAGGGGCGCGGGGATGCGCGTGGGCCACCCCCCAGGCGTCGGCGGAAATCGCCGCCGCTATGGTGGAGGTGGTTGACACGACGGCGGCGGGCGACGCCTTCACCGCGGCGCTGGGCGTGGGCTTGGCGGAAGGGCAGTCCCTGGCGGCCGCCGCCGCGTGGGCTAACTTCGCCGGCGCCTTGGCGGTGACGCGCCTGGGCGCCCAGCCGTCCATGCCCACGCGCGCCGAGCTCGAGCAGTTCATCTCGTGTGGAAGCTAGGATTGTCGTATGCCGATCGAAATCTGGCCGTCCATCATCTGCGCGGATTTCCGCGCCCTGGCCGACTCGCTCAAGCAGCTGGAGGAGGCCGGCGCCGACGGCATTCACCTCGATATAATGGATGGGCACTTCGTGCCCAACATCACCTTCGGCCCGCTGGTGGTGGAGGCGATACGCTCGGCGACCAAGCTGCCCCTGGACGCGCACCTCATGATCGCGGATCCAGGCCGCTACCTGGGCGACTTCGTGCGCGCCGGGGCGGACCTGATCACCGTGCACGCCGAGGCCACCGTCCATCTCCAGCGCACGCTTGCGGCGGCGCGCGAAGCGGGGGCGCAGGCCGCGGTGGCGCTCAACCCGGCGACGCCGCTGAGCGCGATCGAGTACGTGCTCGCGGACGTATCACTGGCGCTGCTGATGACGGTCAACCCGGGTTTCGCCGGACAGGCGATGGTGCGCTCGACGCTGCCCAAGATCAACCGCCTGCGGGAGCTGATCGGGCAGCGCGATCTCGACCTGCGGGTGGCGGTGGACGGCGGCGTGAGCGCCGAGACCGCGCCCGACATCGTCCGGCGGGGGGCGGAGATGCTCGTCATCGGCTCGGGGCTGTTCATACCCGGTCTAACCCTGGCCCAAGCCATGAATCGTGTGCGCGCCGCCGTGGCTGCGGCGGCTGAGTGAGAGGAGTCTGGAATGGCGGATCAAGAGCGCAATCGCGAAGCGGGCGAGCCCACGCAAGCCGGCGCCGGTGAGAAGGGGCGCCCGGCCGTGGACTACGCGCGCTATCGCATGAACCCGGTGCAGATCAAGGAATCAGTGGAGATCGCGCGGGCGGTTCCCCGCCGCATCTTCGCGACCGTGGTCGTGCTCGCGGCGCTGGCGGTCGCGGTGATCGGTGTCATCATCTGGGAGCGACTGGCGGCCGAGCGCTCGCCGCTGGAGTCGCTCAACCCCGATGTGCGAGATGAGGCACGCGAGCTAGTGGACAACATCCTTACGCGCATCGAGTCGCTCCAGGGCTACGTCTATGATGCTGAGTACCCTACGCCCACTCGCCTGCGGATCTTCATCAGTCCAACCTTCGGGCAGCCGGGCGAGGAGCGAGCGGTCACGGGGAAGGAAGTCGAGAATGTCACCCGTCGCGTGACCGACGAGTTCCGCGGCTACGGTCGGAAACACGCCAAGCTCACCGTGGAAGCGTTCGTGGTCGAGCATCCAGCGCTGGCCGCGGATCAACCGCCGGTCGCCGTCGGCGAGTATGACCCGCAGACGGAATCCGTCAGTGTGCGGCTGACGACACAGATCCCCGTGCCCGGCCAGAGAAGCACGGGAGCGGCGCCGCCCGGACACGGCCACATCGGTGAGCACGGCGGCGCCGGCGCACCTCCCGGCTAGCCCTAATACTGTTCGTTTAAGCTACTAGTGTGCAGTAACAGAGCCGCTATTGATCGTTTCCTGGCGGCATGGAACGATAACCCGACTGCATTCATGTGGATCAAGACCGCCGACGACATCCTCGCTAAGGACTAGTACCTAGTGACATAAATCAGTGTGTTTATTCTTGAATGACTTGGCATGGACGTTGGCGGCGCGCCACTCGAAGGGGGCGGCGGTTTCGAGATAGGCGGCGATGAATCGGTCAATCGCCGCGCGCAGCTGGCGCACGCTAAGGAAGCTGGCTCCCTTGAGCGCCCCGCGGACCAGCAGACTAAACCAAATTTCGATCTGATTGAGCCACGAAGCATGGGTGGGAGTAAAGTGAAAGTGGACGTTGGGATGGCGCGCCAGCCAGCGATCATGCTTGGGCTTATGGGTATTGAGATTATCCAGGATTACGTGGATCTCCATCTCCGCCGGGTAGTCCGCCACCACCTCGTTCATGAAGTCCAGGAACTCCCGCCGTCGGCGTCGCCGGTAGTGGTCGGCTTTCACCAGTCCGGTGGCCACCTCCAACGCGGCGAACAAGGTGGAGGTCCCATGCCGTTTGTACTCGTGGGAGAAGCCAGTCAAGGCCTTGCCATCGGGCAGCCGCAGGTAGCCCTGTGCCCTCTCCAACGCCTGAATATGCGGCTTCTCGTCCACGCAAAGCACTATCGCGTTCTCTGGGGGCGCCAGATACAACCCCACGATCTCCGCCGCCTTCCGGGTGAACTCCGGATCGGTACTCACACACCAGGAGCGGCGGCGTTCCAGGCTGATATCGTAGTGCGCGAGCACTCGCCAGACATACCGCGGGTGCAAGCCCAGCGCCTTCGCCAGAAGCTTCCCGTTCCAACGCGCCCAGCCGCTGGGCGGGGGCTCGTCCAGCTTCGCCAGAATACGCCGCTCGGTGGTCTCGTCATATTGCTCCGGCCGACCCGAACGCGGCGCATCCTGCAAGCCCGCCATGCCCTGCCGGGCGAAGCGCGTCCGCCAGCGAGAGACCACGCTGGGGCGCACGCCCAACTGGGGCGCGATCTGATCGTTTCGCTTGCCCTGCGCCGCCAACAGGATAATACGTGCCCGCAACATATCGCGGGCCGGGGTGGCGGTCGCTCGCACGCGTCTTTCCAACACCCCCCGCTCTTCTTCCGTCAGTATGACGACCGTCGCTTGGCTTGGCATGTGCCAAGTATATCATATCATGTTACTTGTGTCACTAGGTACTAGCACTACTCAGTCGCAGTGCGTTCGTTCTCAACCACCTACGCCGCCAAGGGCAGCTCCTCCGCGGCGGGTCGGTCCCGCCCGTCACGCACGGACGGCTGCAGCCAGGGATCAAGGTGTCTCACCGCCGCTCGACGCCGCAAATCACCGCCGCAACGCCCGTCTCAGGCGGTCGCGGGAGCGTGGGGCCGGTCCGGTCCTAAACGCGATGAACCTCTCCCCTTTGAAGGTCAGTTGACCAGTCTGATCGGGCTCCAGGCGCATGAATACATCCTCGGGCACCACGAACTCTACCTGCTCGCGGCCGACGCGGAACGAGGCCCAGCGCAGGTACGGCGCCTCGATCACTTTGTGCCGACCACGCAGGTGGCTGGAGACCCACG
>DATLAK010000147.1 GCA_035527535.1 Armatimonadota bacterium | reverse complement strand
TCCTGCGCCAGGCCCTTCGACGCCCCCGAGACGCACAATGCGCCTCCAATAGGTAAGATGCAAACTGAGCCCGAATGGTTCACCAGGCGCGGGCGAGCGCATAGGCTTCGCCGCGCCTCACTTCCCCATCTTGCGCAGGTTGTCCAGGCACATCCTGACGCACTCCAGCGGGGGATGGGCGTAGCTTTCCTGCTCGACGATGTACCACTGGGTGCCGCCGGTGGTCTCGCACAGGCGGAAGACATCGTTCCAGCGCACGTCGCCCTCGCCGATGACCACCGCGCGGCCGTCACCCGCGTGTTCCTTCAGGTGCACCGTCGTCGCCCGCCCCGGGTAGCGCTCCAGCAGCTCGACCGGCTCCTGGCCGCCGGCGAGAGCGTTGCCGGTATCCACCTGCATCACCACCTGCGGCTTGGCCGCGCCGAAGAAGGTGTCCCAGGGCAGCTCCCCGTCCAACGGCTCGAACTCGCGCATGTGGTTGTGGAAGCCCACGCGCATGTCCGCCGCCGCCGCCCGCTCCGCCGCCTGATTGAACAGTCCTGCCGCCTCCCGGTAGGCGGCGCGCGAGGTGCAGCGCTCCTTGGGCAGCCCGGCGCAGATCAAGAACGTGTTGCCCAGCGCGCGGTTGAACTCGATGGTGCGCTCCAGTTCGTCCCCCACCAGCGCGTCCACATGCAGATGGGTGCCGGCGACCTTGAGCCCCAGGTCGTCGAGCATCCGGCGCAGCTCGGCGGCGTCGCGCCCGTGGTAACCCGCGAACTCGACGCCCGCGTAGCCCATGGCCGCCACCGCCTGGAGCGTGCCCGGCAGATCGCGCGCACAGTCCTCGCGTACCGAATAGAGCTGCAAAGCGATCGGTATCTTGGCCATCCCAAACCCTCCTCGGGGCAGTGAAGTAGCGGGCCCCTAAGGGCCCGCGCCATCCTTACACTATTCTGTCGGCCCCGGGGTTCTCCTGCGCGTGATTCAGAGGTTCAGCCGCGGCGGTCCGGCTGATAACTGTCGAGTGGCCCGCAACGCCTCTCCCTAAGTAGGGCTACTTCGCCCGACGACGCCTTCGTCCGCCGTAGCGGAACTTCGTCGCCCGCGCAGGCGGAAGCTGGGCTACGAAACCCGCGAAGGCGGGAGAGGTCGTCCCGATCCTAAAGTCATTGCGTTTCGAGGAAGGCTCGCTAAGGACGGAGCTCCTGGGTAGGTGCGCGCCAACCTTGACGTCGCGCGCGCGGCGGCAGTGCATGGCTGAGTACGGACGCGGCTAGCCGGGCCATCACCGCCGAGACCGGCTGCGGGCGTCAGATCCGGCGGGGGGAGGGTGTGCGGGATGGCCGCAGGGAGCCGGCGCGGGCGCGGCGAAAAGCATTGCAGCACATCGGGAGGCGCAAGTGAAACCCGAGCATCTCAGGAAGCGGGCCATGGAGCGGTGCATCTCGCTGTGGCACAGGGAGATGGGAGACCAGATCCTGGTGGGGTTCTCGCGACCCAATTTCCGCACGCCCATCTCTGTGCTTGAGGGCCAGTTATCCCCTGACCAGCCTCCACTCTACGACGATATACCGCGACTGCTGAAGTCCATGGAAGACCACGTTGACACGTCTTCGCATCCCTGGGATGAGATCGACGATGATACAAGCGGCATACCGATCTTCATGCCTGATTGCGAGTTTGGGTGCGGAGTGATGGGGGCGATGTTTGATGCGCCGGTGATCCAATACAGCACCCCCAAGCACACTATCACCTACAACACCGCTATCGTCTCGGGTGCGGAAGATGTCGCCCGGCTGGCGTGCAATCCGGACAACGCATTCATCCGCCAAGTGCTGAGCGGCTTGCGCTATTTCGTGGCTCATGCGAGGAAGCCGTTTGCCATCATTCTACTGCATGCTCTCGAGGGCGGAGATTTCCTGGTCGCGATGCGCGGCGAAACCCAAGCGCTGCTGGACCTGGCGGACGGCGCGCCCTTTGTGGACGACCTGTTCCAGCTCGGTCTGGAGTCGGCGTCGCTGCTCTTCGAGCTCAGGCGCGATATCGTTATAGACTACAATGTAGCCGTATATGGCGATCGCGAGTATGCGTGGCTCGCCCCCCAGCACTTGCAGCCGACGCTCGACACTGACACCGATGTCATGTGCAGTCCGCAGCTTTTCGCGGCATATGGCCTGCGGTATAAGCAGGAGATCCTGAACCGGTTTGGCGGCGGCTCGTTGTACATCCACACCCGAGGGATGCATTTGGTGCCGCTTGCCGGCCAACTGCAGAACCTGACGCAACTGCGCTTCTGCGACGATCCCAACGCCCCCCGCGCCTTTGATTGCCGGATCGAGGTCCGGCGGCAAACCTTTGACCTCCCTTTGCACTTTGAGGGCTGTCAGCTTGCTGAATTCGCTGCCGCACTGGACGATCGCTCGCTGCCCGGCGGCAGTTATTACGCGGTAAGTGTCCCGGACGATACGCCCGCAAAGGAGGTCGCCCGCATGGTCGAGGGCGCGCGGGCCTATCACGCCGACGAGCTGGCGGCCCGACCCAAAGCCCGCGCCTGAGGCGGCCGGCGCGCCGGCCGTCCCGCCGACTGACTGACCCGCCCCCATCAATGGCGGCGTTGCGCGGCGGCCGCAGGGGAAGCGATAACGCCGAGGAGGCATAATCATGTGGGACGGATGGATGCATGGAGCGAGTGGGTGGGAGATCGGCGCGATAATGATCATGCTGCTGTTCTGGGTGCTGGTGATCGCGGGCGTCGTCTTCTTCGTGTGGTTCCTGGTCGAGCGCGCAGGCCGCGGCGCTCGCGTTCAGGGCGCCGGCGCCGGGGAGACCGCGCTCGAGATCTTGCAGAAGCGCTACGCCCGCGGCGAGATCACCCACGAGCAGTACCAGCAGATGAAGCGCGAGCTGGGGGAATAGACCGATGAAATCATGGACGCTGCTGGCCGCCGCCATCGCCTGTCTGATGCTGGCGGTCATCGTCTTCGTCGTTGGCAGCGCCATGGTCGCCCGCCGCGCCGGGCCGGGTGGGATGATGGGGCCAGGCATGATGGGGCCCCAGGGCGGCTCACCCCCGCCCGCGGACGCCCAGTACGAGTCCAACGGCGAACGCATCTACCTCATCGCCACCAATGACGAAGGCGAGCGCATCTCCTTCACCGGCGGGCCGCCGTGGCTTGCCATGCACGGCGGGTCGTGCGTCAACTGCCACGGCCGCGACGGCAAGGGCGGCGTGCCCATCATGTCCAGCCGCCAGCTCGCCCCCGACATCCGCTACGACGTCCTCACCGGCAAAGAGCACCCGGCGGTGGAGCACGAGGAGGGCGCGCATGAGCACTACGCCTACACCGACGCCGCTATCAAGCGCGCCATCACCCAGGGAGTCGAACCGGACGGCAAGGAGCTCGACTTGCTGATGCCGCGCTGGCAGATGTCGGAGCGGGACCTGAGCGACCTCATCGCGTACCTTAAGCACCTCGACGGGCACAAATGAGGGTGCCGCGTAAGACCGCGCGGCCGCGGCCGTACGCGGGCACCATCCATCGCCACGGCGAACACTGCAACGAGACTTGTGATTCAGCGGCCATTCGCACGAGACAGGGTTCGGGGTTAGTGCGCAGGAGTCACGGGCACGCACTTGAATGTGGGACCGAGCCTGCGCTACTGCCGGTCTGGCAAGTTCTGCTTGAGGAGAAACCCCTGAGCGCAGCTCTCGTTGCAGTACTATTGCGGTCCCCGGATCGCCGCCGCCCCCGCCTGCGCGCCGTCGGCGAGGAACCCCATCTCGGTCGAATACATGAGGCAGCGCATCCCCCGCTGTTTCCACTTACTGACGAACGCGGCGTCGCTCCAATGGATGCCCGCCGCCGCCCCCGCCCGCTGCGCCGCCGCCAGCACGTGGCCGATGGCCTCCTCCATCAACGGGTGTTCGATCTCCCCCGGCACCCCCAGCGACACCGACAGGTCGGCGGGCCCGATCAACGCTACGTCCACCCCCGGCACCGCTGCGATCTCGTCCGCGCGCTCGACCCCGGCGCGGGTTTCGATCTGCACGATGACCATGGTGTGGGCATTGAGATGCTCGGTATACTCCCGGAGCGGCACCGGCTCCTGGTCGGTGTGGATGGCGCGCTGGGAGCATCCGCGCTGGCCGGCGGGAGGATACTTGATCGCCGCCACCGCCCGGCGCGCCTGCTCCGCGGCCTCGACCCGCGGCACCATTACCCCGTCCGCCCCCGCGTCCAGCGTGCGCGCGATCAGGTGATACTGCGCGTCCGGCACGCGCACCAGCAGCTCCATCTCCGTCGTTCGCGCGGCGCGGTACATCCCGGCGTTTGCCTCCAGGTCGAACGCCCCGTGCTCGTTGTCAACGATCACGAAGTTGAACCCCGCGCGCGCCAGCGCCCGCACCACCTCCGGCGCTGCGCACTCCGCGATCATGGTGCCGACCACGATCTGCCGGTCTCGCAGCCGCTGCAGTGTCCGATTGGCCCTCATCTCCCTTGTTCTCCCCTTCGGCGCCGCCGCCGGTATTGCGAACCTGATGGCAAGCGTACGCGAGACCCCGGGGCGCTCCCCCGGGGTGGACCTCCGCCCCTCCACAGTTACCCCGCATTGGCTCGTCGCTCCTGCCGTCCCGGCGCCGCCGCCGCTGCCGGGCGGGAACAATCCCCGTTCGGGGACAGTTCTCGCCCGCAAACCGTCCACCTGGTTTTCCCTACGCCGCTCACAGAGGGAGCGATCACGAGCGCGGCGAATCCTATCGCCACGACGGCAGCCCCACATTCAGGAGGCAAGAACATGAAAAAAGGAATCAGCATCTGGTGTTTCCCCGGCGGCCTGCCGCTGCGGGAGATCATGCAACAAGCGAAGCAGGCCGGCTTCGAGGGCATCGAGCTCGACCTCAGGGAAGAGGGAGAGATGTCGCCGGATTGGAGCGCCGCGCAGGTCAAGGACCTGCGGCTTTACGCTCACGATCTCGGCCTCGAAATCGCCAGCTTCGCCATGGGCATCGGTTGGAAGTATCCCCTGGTCACGCGCGATGCGGCGCTGGCGCACAAGGCCAAGGAGCTGCTGGCGACCAGCCTGCGCTTCGCCCAGCTCCTGGAGACCGATGTCGTGCTCAGCGTCCCCGGCACCGTTACCCCCGACATGCCTTACGATGAGGCCTATGAGCGCGGGGTCGCCGTCTATCGGGAATGCGCCGCGACTGCGGAGGACCACGGCGTCATCATCGGCCCCGAGATCGTGTGGAACAAGTTCCTCTACAGCCCGCTGGAGTTCGCGCGTTTCATAGACGACATCGGCCATCCTTACGTCCAGGCGTATTTCGACGTCGGCAACGTGCTGCTCTTCGGCTATCCCGACCAGTGGATTCGCATCCTGGGCAAGCGCATCTGCAAGGTGCACATCAAGGATTTCCAGCGCGGGCCGACCTTTACCGGCCCCCTCAACTTCACCACCCTGCTCAACGGCGACGTGGACTACCCGGCGGTGACGGCGGCGCTCGGGCAAATCGGCTACGACGGGTATCTGATCGCCGAGGTCGGGCCCATCAGCCCGGCTTTCCCGCGCTATCTGATCGAGGAGACCTCGCGGGCGATGGACAAGATCCTGGGCAGAAGATGAATCTCACCGCAGAGACGCAGAGAACGCAGAGGGGAATTGGGTGGAGCACAGCCCGCCCGCCCTGAGCGGGTCGAATCCCCCCCCGGCTGTGTCCCTGTTGACCGACGAAAGCGACCGCCGATGGACGCCGACGTTTGCCCGCCCGGCATTGGAGGCAAACCTCCGGCGGGGAGGCCGCAAGACCGGGCGCTCGGCTCGAGCCGCGCGGAGTAGAGGGATCGCATGGGGTATTGGCCGTGATAGATGGCGCGACCGCCAGCGAGACCGAGCAAGGAGGTTATACACGACCCAGCCGCAAGGTGCAGCTCGCCGAGGTGTCGGTGCTGCTGTTCCTGGTTCTGCCTCAGATGCTCCTCGCGGCGTTCGTGCGCGATCATCGCGGGGACTGGACCTTCCCGCTGGTCGCGGTGTCCTCAATCACGAGATATCTCGCCCTGCTCGTCCTGATCTTCTTCCTCCTGTGGCGCAATGGCGAGCCGCTCAGCTCCATCGGCTGGCGGGCGGCGAAGGCGGCAAGAGAGATCGCCCTGGGGATTGCACTGGTCGGGCCGCTGCGACTGGCGTGGACGATGTTTGCGGCGCTGCTCTCGGTGCTCGGACGGTCCGAGCGATGGCGTGTGCCCCAACTCCCCGCGCCCGCGGGCTGGCCGCAATTCGTGCTCGCCTTCTTCTACCTGGTGGTCGTGGCTGTGACCGAGGAAACCTTCTTTCGCGGATACCTGCTTCTGCGTCTCCACGCGGTGACTGGAAAGATTTGGCCAGCGCTGTTATTGTCGGCGGCGGCCTTCGCCATTGAGCACACCTATCAGGGATCGACGGGAATGGCTTGGGCCTTCGGGGGTGGACTCGCCTTTGGCGTCGTTTACCTCTGGCGCAAGAGTCTGATCGCGCCGGCGGTCACTCACTTGCTTGTGGACATCACCTTTCTACTGCGCGCGTCCATACACGCGGGCTGAGGGATCCCTGGATCAACGAGCGTTTGGCGAATGTCTCCCGCAGGCAATACTGGTCGGCGGTTGGGTCGGAACGCCTGCCCTACGACTTGATGTGGTCCTTGAAGCCAAGATCCCTCTCTTGCTACGCTCAATCGGAATGACACGCCGGGGGGGCGCTCGCCATCCCGAGCGTAGGTGAACAGCACAGGCGACGGCGGTGTCATTCAGAGCCCCGGCTTGCCGGGGCGAAGAATCTCGCTCCGACACGCCGCACCTCTCTGGCATCAGCGTCAATCGGCGCTTGCGGCGGCTTCTCTCTGCGTGATGCATCTCTTCTCTGCGTGCGGTGCGGCTCAGAATCCCTCCACCCGCTCTCCCCGCCAGCCGGAGATGATCTTGGCGTGGAGATCGGGGAAGGCGGTGGGGATCTGCGCCAGCGCATCGCGCGCGGCCTCAAGTTGTCCGATGCCGGCGATGGTGCAGTTGATCCCGGCGACGATGTTGGCCGCGGCGCTCGCCTGCACCGGGTCGCGCGACTGCAAGTAGTTCCAGGTGAAGCCGGCGGAGAAGGAATCGCCGCAGCCGGTGGCATCCACCACCCGGTCAACGCGTAATGCCGGGGTGGCCACCCAGTAGATGCCGTCCTCGCGCCGGTACACCAGCACCGACCCCTGCGGCCCCAGGGTGATGAGGGCGATGGGCGCCCCCGCCGCCACGATCTCTGCCCCGGCCTGCACGTAGTCGTCCTGCGTGCTCAGCTTGCGGCCCATGAGTTGCTCGCACTCGAACTCGTTCATCTGCGCAGCATCCACTCGCCTCACCCATTCCCGCCAATCGGCGAACGGCGCGTGGGACTTCCTGCCGTGTTCGTCCCAGTGCGCGACCTTGCTGTGGATGTCAACGTGCAGGTAGCCGCGCGCGCCCTCGCGCAGGGCGACGAAGGCGTCGAGGTCCATCTCGGTGCCGTTGACGAAGTTGACCAGCACCGCGTCGGCGTCGAACGCCGCGGTCACGCGCTGCGGGGTGAGCGGCTGCATCATGTGCAGCACGGTCTCCTCCCGCCAGGTCGGGCTGGTATAGACCAGGCGCGTGGCGGTGAGCTTGCCGGGGACTCGCGCCACCGCATCGGCGCGCACCAGCGGATAGCGCGCCAGCAGCTCCATCACCCCTTCCCAGCGATCCTCAGCGACATTGGTCAGCGGATGCAACTCCACCCCGTCGTCCACAATGGACGACAGGGCGGCCAGGTTATAGGTGATGCCGCCGAACGACTCGCGGCGCGCCCCGTCGAGGGTGATGATCTCATCGTAAACAATGGCACCAATGACGGTGATCTTCATGGCAGCGATCCAGCCCTGTACTGGGGCAACCGACCTACTTGCGAAGCATTCACTGGGGGGCCGGCACACCATTCATCCGCGCTGGGAGCGTCGGAGACGGGGCTCGCCTTGCCGCAGCAGGCCTAGCGCCGCTTGATGAGGCCAAGCTTCGCAAGGATTGTTACGGCGGTCTCAATGTCTGAGTCGGACAGACGCCAGCCGAGCTTCTGAGCCTCTTCCTTGGCCCGTTTCCGAGTAATCCTGCCGCCAGCGGCTGTCAGGATGTGATCAATCTTGGCCGCGCACGAGAGTTGGCGATAATCGGCTCCCGTGCTGCGAATCTGATTCACGCACTGGGCTAACTCCGGGCCAACAGATCCAGGGATGGCCCTTAGGAACTCGAGATAGCGTTTCCCGTCTTCGGGTGTTAACTGATATGTGTACCGAACCTGCTCGTCACCCGGTGACCCATGCGCTCCAAAATCCTCTCGAACCTCTGATAGAATGCCTCTTGAAACGAGACTGTCAGCCTCGGCGCTGACACGACGGCTGTATGGACCATAATAGTGCGCCTCAAAGCCGGCCTGAACGCCGAGGCGCTTGGCAGCGAAATACGTCACCTTCTGCAGGTACGTTCTCCCGTGAAGCTCTCCGCCGCTAGCATCGATAATGCCTACGACAATATCCTCAACGTCCATTCAGAACCTCCTTCCCTCGTGCTTCGATTGCGTCCATAACCAGAGGTTCCATTTTCTTTCGCGCTCGGCGTCTCGCGCCCGCAGTCGGGCCGAGCGGGATATATACTGTGACGTCGTCCTTGCCGGTCAGCGGGTTCCCGGTGAAGATAGTCGACACATCGGAGAATCGCTTAGGTTCGTCTGTTCCGTCGTCAACGAGAATCTCCTGCGGGTCAATCGAAGGCTCCGAGGACGACGGCCTCGGCGGCTCGGTTCGAACTAGATCCACCACAACCATGTCCCTGTCCAAGGAACAGGCATTTGCTATCTTCTCTTCGAGCGCGTCCTGCTCCTTCCGGTCCTTGAGGCTCCCCTGATATAGTGTGTGAAACTCTCGCAACGGCTTCGTGAAGACGTGCGAAGGGAGTCTCCGCAGCCGTAGTGCGGATACAAGTCGTCTCGCTCTCGAGCTTGCGCCGCGCTCCAGAATCTCGTCGAGCAGGCGATTATCCACGTATTCTAGCCAACGTGAACAGAAGGCGGCGCTTGGTCCATCGTAGGTGAAGAGTGCGGAGATATTAGCAATTCCTTCTTCCGCCGCCAGAAGAATAGCGCGCGCCAGTAGGATGTCTGTGCTGCGACGCACACGGTGACGGTATACCTGGGCCGTCATGTGGTACCTCGCCATCAGGTGTTGCTCGACTGCCCATACGCTATCCGACTTGATGCCCACGGAGGACTTGTTGTCCGGCTCTCTTATGGGAACGAGGCTGCTCATCACGCGGTCAATGTCGTAGACGCCATACTTGACGCCGCAGAAGTAACTGTCCCTGAGCAGGTAGTCCATCTTATCAGCGTCTAGACTATAGTTCAGCCATTTTTGTAGGCAGAAAGTGAAGGGGCAGAACGTGAGAGGTCTATGCCCTCGCGCGGCCAAGGGTTGTTTATTCGAACATCCCAGCCGACGAGGTCATAGCCCATGTCA
>DATLAK010000146.1 GCA_035527535.1 Armatimonadota bacterium | reverse complement strand
AGATTTCATCCGGGTCAACAACGAGAATCCCAAACCGTTCGTCTGGACGAAAAAGGTCGATGCTATCTTGGAGAAGGTCGCCCATTGTAAAGCCATCATCGGGACACTACACTAGCAGATGGGCGGCGGCGATGCGCTAAGATGCCGCATCCCGCGTCTTCGAGGCGGGTCAGCGCTGTGTTCGCCCGCCTGCGACGGGAGGGATCATTCCGCCTCCTCATCGCTCACGAGCTTGCTCATGCGCGCTAGGCAATCTTGTCTGGACATCTCCGCGTTGTCCAGCTCTTCGCGCGTCACCGGCAAACGGCGGCCAACCTGCGCCGCGGCTCGAATCCACGGTTCGGCATAACCCGTCTGCGCGTGCCACCCCGCGGTCCCGGCGCCGATGGTTGTGCGTTTCCTGGCGAATGCCGGCGTCTGCGCCTGGCTGGCGAAGAGAATCTCGGCCTTCATGCGATTGGCCGCCTGATCCGTGATGTCAACCAAGAGGTCGGCTTCCGTCAGCGGCAAGTCCACGCCCGTGTAATAGACCGAAGTCACGTGATGAGGAGTGCGCCCGGTTTCGGCGTTGGGTTGGTTCGCCATCCGCACCGCCCGCGTCACCGCAACGCCGGTATCCCGGTGGTCCTCCGGGGCAATGTCCACCATGCCGTGGCGCTGACGGCCCCGAGGCGCATGAGTCAGAACCAAGTGGGGCCTGACCTCGTAGATGATCTCGGTCAGAACGTCAACCACCGCCGGCGTGATTTCCAGCGGCTTATCCTCGAACGGCAACACCCGGACATCGGTGATGCCGAACAACGCGCACGCCTGTGCCATTTCGTGGGCCTTTTGCTCGCCGTAAGCGGCGTCGGTCTGGTTGATAATGCGCGGGTCGCGCTCGGCGGGCGGCTTTCGCAGCTCGTCATACAGCCGCTCGCGGTGAGTCGTAAGGCCTCCGGTCACGGCCACGGCCACGACGGCGTCACCGTCCGCGATGTGGTGAGCCAGGGTTCCGCACATGTGCGATATATCATGCGGATGCGCGACTACGGCAAGAATGGTGAGGCGACCGTCAACGCTGGACATAGGATTCCTCCCGGAAATGCAGGGGTAGCTCATGTGTTCGCCGGCTCGACATGCATTACCTGTAGCCCCAACACCGTTCGGTCATGTCATCCCTTCGTTGCACTCAGGGCAAGCTCTGAGCGAAGTGGCTAGCCCGGATCATTCATAATCCGGGCTGGAGCAGGCGAGCAGTGGAATGGCTAGGCCGGTGGCCGCCACGGCGGCCCCGACAGGTCGGGGCCTAGCCGCAGGCGAACAGGTGAGAAGACCGCAATTGCGAGCCTGCGGTCACCTGCTCAACGCAATCGCGTGTCTCGTCGTGCAGTGTGCGCGGCTTTTGAGCACGTCATGAATAAAGCGGGCTAGGTGCCGACGAATCGGCCCGCCACGGTCCTGTTCCACTGCTCAACTGTTCGCCTGGGTGGAAGTGCCTCCCACTCGGCGGTATGAGGCGCAGCTTCGTTCATCCTGAGCCGACCGAGATCCTTCGCTATCGCTCAGCATGACGTAAGCGAAGGGCTCAGAGCTTCTTGTGGCGCCACATCCGGGAGTGCATCGGTCGCCTGTGCATAATTGACCTAACCAAAGAAGAATGCTCACACCCGGGAGTCGCAGGCGATGCCCGGTCAGCGCGCCTCGCCGGCCGACGGTGTCCGGTACCGGCGCACGCCTTCCTCGTAGATGTCGCCCCCGTGGCAGTCGTTGGCAACGATGACGGGAAAGTTCTGTACCGCGAGGCGATGAATCGCCTCCGTGCCCAGGTCCGGGTAGGCCACGACCTCAGCCGCGACGATGTGCTGGGACAGCAGCGCCCCCGCGCCGGGGGTCGCGCTGAGATACACCGCGCGGTGCCGGCGCAGCGCCTCGCGCACCTGCGGGCTGCGCGCGCCCTTGCCGATCATGGCTTTGAGGCCGACCGCCAGCAGGCGGGGGGCATAGGGGTCCATGCGGCCGGCGGTGGTCGGGCCTGCCGAGCCGATGGGACGCCCCGGCGGCGCCGGGGTCGGGCCGGTGTAGTAGATGATTTGCCCGGCGAGGTCCACCGGCAGCGGTTCGCCTTGGTCGAGCAGCTCCACCAGGCGGCGGTGGGCGGCGTCGCGCGCGGTATAGATCACGCCGGTGATGATCGCGCGGTCACCCGCGCGCAGGGCCATGATCACGTCGTTGGTCAGGGGTGGCGTGAGAACGGTCACAGTGCGCCCTCCGCGTGGCGGTGGGCGTGGCAATTGAGGTTGACCGCCACCGGCAGACTGGCGATGTGGCAGGGATGGGTCTCGACGTGCACCGCCAGCGCGGTGATGCGGCCGCCCAGTCCTGCGGGGCCGAGGCCGAGGTCGTTGATGGCGCGCAGCAAGC
>DATLAK010000145.1 GCA_035527535.1 Armatimonadota bacterium | reverse complement strand
AATGCGCCGCGCGCTGCAAGCGGCGGCGCTGCTCGCCTGGATTTTCTCGCTCATGGGCAAAAACGCCCTTCGTCGAAAAACAGACGTGCTCGCACGCTTGCGCCATCCGTTGCTTCAAGAAATGGCCGGAGTATAGGCTAGCGCGCGCCCACATGGATTCCCGCTAACGCGCACCAGGGCTGGAAGTTGAGTGGCTGTCTATCGTGTCGCCGACAGGAGGCCCCATGACCACCGACCGCTTCGATCAGCCCACATACCTCATATGCGGTGATCTCCGCAAGCTCTTCGCCCATGCGTATGGTATCTACGACCCGCAAGGGCAGCTTGTCCTTTATGCCTACATGGGGACGTTGCGGGGATTTCAGAATGCTGACATCCGCCTCTACACCGCCGAGGACAGGCAGACCGAGGTTCTGCTCATCCAGGGGCGGGACCGCATTGACTTCCTGGGAACCTACGATGTGACGGATGCCGCGACCGGCCGGAAGATCGGCGTCCTGGAGAGGAGAGGGTTCAAGTCCATGGTCAAGGACGAGTGGGTCATCATGGACGCGGAGGACCGTAGAATCGGCGTCATCAGTGAGGACAGCGTTCTGCTCGCCTTGCTGCGGCGGTTCGCCGGCAGCTTGATCCCGCAGACCTATTACGCCGAGATCGGGCCCACCCAGGTCTGCATCTTCAGGCGGAACTTGAACCCGCTTGTGACCAAGCTGACGGTGGACTTCTCGGTGGACCGCAGTCGCGTGTTGGACCGGCGATTGGGCCTCGCCGCCGGCGTTCTACTGTGCGCCATCGAGGGCCGGCAGAGCTAAGGGCGGCGGAGCCGCTCCGCGAGAATCATATATCCGCGAGCCACGGAATGTCTCGCAGGGAATTTGCCAAGCTCCCACAAGGGTCGTTTGCCCTCGCCGCGATGAAGCAAGAAGCGCACCCAGAAGTCACAGTGCTCAAGCCGAATTGCACGATGCCCCCGGCTTGCGGTCGCAGGTCGCCTTGGCAGGAATGTCATGCGGCTTGCGGAACGGATAAGCGAGAACGGAGGTGGGCTGTGACAGGCTCATGGCGGTCATGGTGCGCGGGGGCGGCGCTGGCGGCTGGCGTGGTCGGCTGCGCGCTCGTCGCGGCGACGGAGGGGAGCGAAATGCAGGCGGCTCGCGATTGGCCCGAGTACGGCGCCAACCCGTTCGTCATCCACACCGCGCAGCCGCCGGCCGACGACGACGAGGCGAGAGGCGGGATCACCGTCGCCGATCTCAACGGGGACGGCCGGATGGACTTCCTCTACACCACCCCCGGCACCGTCGGCGCGTACGACAACCGGGGGAGGAAGATGTGGGTGCTGGAGGTCCCTGTCCGGCTCAGCAGTTCGAGCGAGCGCCACGGGCTGCCGGGGATACACCACCCCGGTGTGCAGGCGGCGGATGTGGACGGCGACGGTCGTGTGGAGGTGGTCTTCCTGCTCGAGGACGGCACGGTTCAGGTTATGGATGGGCGTGCGGGAAAGACGAAGAAGTCGGCGCGGCCGCCCGTATTCGGGGAAGTGGAGCGCTGGGAATCGTTCATCCTGTGCAACCTGCGCGGGCAGGGCGACCGCGACATTGTGCTGCAGGCGACCAACCCGACAGGCTATCGCGTGGGTCACTACCTGCAGGCCATGCGCATGGATCGGCTGGAGGGCGAGCCGCTGTGGCGCAGGGACGATTTCGGCGCACTGGCTCACGGCCCGGCGCGGGCCGCCGACCTGGATGGCGACGGCCGTGACGAGATCATCGGCTTCACCATCGTGCGATCGGACGGCACCTCGCCCGCCTGGCGGTACCCACCGATCAGCAAGGACATTGCCGGCGGCGCGTCGTTCCACATCGACTCGCTGTTCATTTACGACATGCGCCCGGACGCGGCGGGGCTGGAGGTGGTGCTGCTGGAGGAGGGGCGCAATTACGTCGCCGTCGTCAACCTCGAACGAGGTATGCTCTGGCACCGGCCGGGGCCGGGCCGCCAGGAGCCGCAGAACGCGGCGGTTGGCGACTTCGACCCGACTCGCCCCGGCCTCGAGATTTGGTGTCGTTCGCGCCATAACGTCAACCAGACCCCGTGGGTGCTCGACGCGGGCGGCGACACCATCGCGCGGTGGAAGATGGCCGACAAAGCCCCGCCGGGATGGACCGACGCCGGCGTGGAGGAGATAGCGGTCATTGACTGGGACGGGTCGGGCCCCCGCTACTGCGCGGCCAAGGAGCGCCACACCGCAGGCGACGTGTGCATCTTCAATCCGATGACCGGCGACTTCTTGCGCCGGTGGACCGAGAAGGCATCGCGCATCATGGTGGCCGACGTCGCTGGCGACGCGCGGGAAGAGATAATCGTGGTCAGCGGAAACGACATCCGGGTCTATTGGAATGACCAGTCGAACCCGTCCCCGCCCCGCCTCCGCTACTGGACGCAGCAGCACTATCGCCGCAGCAAAGCAAATTGGAACTACTACTCGCCATAGCCGCGCCGGTTGGTGCGGCACGGCGCAAGGCCGCCGCGTCTGGTCAACCGGCCCGCGATTTGCTAGAATCATGACAGCCCGTGCAATGACGCCGGCCGGTTGGCCCGCCCTCGGGTGGGGCTGCCGGTGCGCCAGAGGCGTAGAAGCCTCAGGCGGGCGGCCAAATGTCCGCGTCCGAGTCCACACAGACCATAGAGACCGTAGCCGCGCAACTGTCGCCATCCGACCGGCGCCTGGTCGAGCGCGCCGCCGGCGTTCTCCTGTGGGCCATCGAGGGCCGACAGAGCTAAGGGCGGCGGAGCCGCTCCGCCGCCAGCCGGCGATGAGCTGTGGCTATCCGGCTCAGCAATTCGCGCGGCTCCGCCCCGGCACCGAGTATCTCGTACATCCACACCCCGCCATAGCCCGCCTGCCCGAGGAGCCGGATGATGGCCGGCCAGTCAGCGGTGCCCTGACCTGGGCAAGCATGTGTGTCGGTCGCGCCGTCGTTATCATTCAAGTGTACGGTGACCAGGCGGTCGCCGGCATGCGCGCCGATGTCCGCGAAGTCGCCGGCGATGTTGGAGTGTCCAGTGTCCCAGGCGATTCCGTAAGCGGGCCGCGAAGTCCCCTCGAGCCATTCAAGCATCCTGACGGTCGGCGTCTGCGAGGCCAAGCCGAGGCCGTTCTCGAACGCCAGGGTAACCGGGCTGGCGTCCATCTCCGCCTCGAGGCTCGCCAGGAACCGCAGCATCAAGTCGCGCATCAGCGACGGCTCCTCCCTCTGCGGCGCGGAGACCAATGCGTGAGAGACGATGGCCTTCGCGCCGAGTTCCTCCGCCAGGTGGCAACAGTCACGCAAGCAGTCCGCCTGGCGCTGTTGCTCCTTGGGGTCCGTCGCTGCCACGCTGCCCGTCTCCGGCGGAGCGTGGAGGCTCCAGACCAGGAGGCCCAGGTCATCCGCGACCGCTCGCAGCTCGCGCACGTTCGAAGGGAGAAAGGAGTCGCACTGGTCGCGCCCGCCTTCGAGGGACAGCTCGATGGCGCTGAAGCCGGCTTGCGCCACCAGGGGCAGATGACCAGTCGGCTTGAAGGCGCCGGGGCCGAAGATCGAGGTGTTGATGCCGGGCTCGCCCGAGAATCTGCCGGGACGCGGCAGTTGGCGCGTCTGCGCCAGCAGTTGCGGAAGGCGCCGCTCGATGGCCGCAGCGGCCGCGTGAAACGCCGATCTCGACTCCTCGGTGCCGTCGGCGTCGGCGGGATCGGCGATATCCCAGTGCGTCCAGTAAGCGCACGAGCAGAGGCCGCCGGGCACCTGAGCTCGCGCCGGGTTGCCGATCGTGACCACGAAGTCGAACCGCCGCCCGGCGACCGCTGAGACCGGCTTCGGGGAATGCCCGTCCAGGGTGATTCCACGCTCCGCCATGACGCGGATCGCCATGGGATGGAGGGCGTTCCAAGGCCGGACCCCGGCCGACTCCACCACGGCCCCCTCGCCGGCAAGCCGGCGCAGCATGGCCTGCGCCATCTGGCTGCGCCCGGCATTGCCGGTGCAAACGAAAAGGACGGAAGCCGCGTCAGCGTTCATAGTCTTCCCACTCGCGCTCCGATTCATCCTGTCGCCAGCTACGCGAGCGAACCTCTTCGATCTTCTCTATCTCTGCACGGAGGATAGGACGCTGCGCTCTAACATAGAACTCGCGACTCTCCGGCGGCACTACCATCTCAATCGCGGCTTGAGTCAACGAAAGTCCATTGCGCTCGATCACGGCCATAACCCTCCTGATGAAGTAATCAAACGATCCCACTGGCAGGCACCCGCCCTGCACCTCAAATGCAGGGCAAGGACGGCGTACCCATATGACGATCTTGATGCATGGGGTTCCGCTGCCTGAGATCCATTTGTTGACTTCGTCAACGATCCTCCAATCCTCCGCCGTCATTCCTGCCGCCAGAACAGGATCCTTCCTGAATGCCGGGAGATGATCGGTGATGTATTTGAGATTCTGTTTGAGCTGGCTCCCATGGTAGTTGTGCGCATATCCCGTTGCACTGTGATGACTTGAGGTAAAATCAATGCCCGGATCATCTAGATCGCGCTTCGACCAATTGAGAATGTCCTTCAGATCAAAGGACAGGCTGCTGTAGTCCTCGTAGACCGTAAAGCGAAATCCGCGAGCCACCTGCTGCCGTAACACCGCGATGAG
The DNA here is from genome assembly GCA_035527535.1 of Armatimonadota bacterium. Lineage (NCBI taxonomy): Bacteria > Bacillati > Armatimonadota > Armatimonadota bacterium. Next base: position 457 of record DATLAK010000145.1, on the reverse strand, counting down.
GGTGGACAACTTCGGTCGTATCGGCTGGAATGGGTCAGCCGCGGGATCCAACGGATCGGAGAGATCTTCGAGGCGCATCCCCCGGTACAGGCATTTTGATCTCACCCGCTTTTCCCATACCAGCCTTGCAGCATCAAGAAACGTCACTCTTCGTCCCTACCTACAGCTTCGCCGACCGTTTTCCCTCTGGATTTCGACGAGTAGTATACGATTTCCGCACTGTGTCCATCAAGCCCGTCGCATGCCGACGGTTACCTAGTGCTCCGTCAATCATGTTTTGACAGATAATGACAAACCCGGTATCCTTGGTCGGCGAGATGGGTCGCGCGGGGGCTCAAGGAGACCGGTAGTGAAGAAGGAGTATGTCGTACAGTTAGCGCGGCAGCAGCGCCAGCAGTTGTGCCGGTTGGTGTCCGCAGGCACGGCGAGGGCGCGCAAGCTCACCCATGCACGCATC
>DATLAK010000144.1 GCA_035527535.1 Armatimonadota bacterium | reverse complement strand
TGGCGGTGGTGGCGGCGATCATCGGCGCTCTATTTATTGCGCCGTTGTTGGATACAGAACGTCAGTTCGCCAACTACAATGTTGACAACGCCAATGTGGCGATTCATGGCTATGATACGGTAGCTGTCACAAATCTGTCACAAAAACGTCATGTAGCCACATGCGCCCGGCCGCTGCTACCGGTGCAAGGCGCGGCGCAGCCGGTCAGATGCCGAAGGATGGGGCGCGCCGAGGCCGGGGCCGGGCAGGGATAGGGCCGGACAGGGATCGGGCCGGTTCAGCCGCCGTGATCGAAGCCGAAGCGGATCTCAACGCTGACTAGGGCTCCGGGGCGCAGGTCCGCGTCCTCGCCGGCGCCGAGAAGCACCTCCGAGCCGTCCGGGTAGGCGACCCGGATCGTGGTGATCGCCGCGTCGCGCATGTCGCTGGGCAGGCCGCCGAGATACATCATCGTCCGGCGCGAGCCCTCGAGCGATGCCTCGGTTTCGGCAAGCTGCATCGAGACGTCGGAGAGCTTCTCGAACGCGATGTCGCGAGCCTTCAGCCGGGTCTGGGCAAGGCGGTCGTTCAGTTCGATCAGGTTGCGCTCGGTCAGGGCGATGCTGGCCATGGTGTCGGCCTTGTTGCTGGTCGAGAAGTTCAGCCGCCGGCGCTGGTCGTTCAGCCGCGACGAGGTGATCGAGCCCGCCTGCATTGCTTCGGTCAGGCGCTCGAGCTCCTCGCGGTCGAAGGTCTCGCCCTCTTCCTCGCTGGTGAACTGGGCGCGCAGCGCCAGCAGCTGCTCGCCGGTCTTGCCGATCGCGGCGCGCAGGGCCTGCTCGGACTCGATCAGCTGCTCGTTTCGCAGGGCCAGCAGGTCCATCTCGATCTCGGCCGGGCCCCCGGCGGCATCCTTCTCAGCAGTCTCGGAGGACTGGAAGCGCGCCCCGGTCGCCTCGGCGCGGAGCCTCTCCGCCCGCGAGGCCAGTGCCTCGCGCCGGGCCGAGAGCGAGGCCATGCGGCTGTATTCCTGCAGGAATTCCTGCTTCGGGTTGAGAAAGCGCGAGGCGATGCCCAGCCCGCCGGCCAGCGCGATCGCACGGCGCACGGTCAGCCCCGGCGCGAACGGGTAGCCGCCCGGGTTCTGCACGTCGCCATCGACATAGACCGGCCGGTATTCCAGCACGTTGATGCTGATCGCGTTCGGGTGGATCCGCATGTCGTAGCTGGCGCCGCCCTCGGCGACCACCGGGAGGGTTAAGCGCGAGAGTGTCTGGCGCGCCTCCTCGCGGATGCTGGCGACCGTCCGTCCGGCAGCGGGGATCGAGCCGATCAGCGGCCCGACCAGATTGCCGTCGATGTCGATCGGCAGGCGCTCGCGCAGTTCCGGCGAGCCGGAGATCACCAGCTCGAGCACGTCGCCCTGCTGCAGCACATAGGCGTTGGCATCGGTGCTGGTATCGGCGCTCTGGGCCGCGATCGGCCCGGCGGTCAAGGCGAGGCAGACGGCAACCGCAAGGCGGGCGAGCATCCGTCCCGGAAGCGTGATCGGCATCGGTATAGTGTCCTCTGGCACTCGGCCCCGGCGGTTGCGCCGTGAAACCGATTTCTTCCTTTATCTTCAATTGTCTCACGGGTCGGCCTATTACGTCAATAGCAGTGGCGCCGGGCCGCGCGGAGCGGCGCCTGCGGCGTCACCCGGCAGGCGCCCTCTGCCTCGATCTGCCAAGAGTCTATTGCATTTTAACCACGAAAATGGCATTGTCAGAGCAAAATTGGTTGAGGCGGGCAGGGCGGTTGTCTAGCGTCCGGCCATGGCCAAAAAGAATCCTTTTCGTTACTTCAAGACCTCCCCCGAAATCATCCGCCTGGCGGTGATGATGTATGTCCGGTTCCCGCTGTCGCTGCGGAATGTCGAGGACCTGCTGCACGAGCGCGGCATCGAGATCAGCCATGAGACGGTCCGGTTCTGGTGGAATCGGTTCGGCCCGATGTTCGCCGCTGAGATCCGTCGCAAGCGCATCGAAAAGATGCGAGCATTCTCCAACTGGCGATGGCATGTCGACGAGGTCTTTGTGAAGATCAACGGCGAACGCCATTACCTCTGGCGTGCCGTCGATCACGAAGGCGAAGTGCTCGAGGTCTTTGTCTCGAAGAGGCGAGACCGCAGGGCGGCACTTAAGTTCCTGAAGAAATCAATGCGCCGCTATGGCCGTCCGGCGGCCATCGTCACTGACCGGCTCAGGTCCTACGGTGCGGCGCTGCGCGAGATCGGCGGCTCCGATCTTCAGGTCACAGGGCGTTGGTTAAATAATCGCGCGGAG
>DATLAK010000143.1 GCA_035527535.1 Armatimonadota bacterium | reverse complement strand
CAGGCGACAGTACGGCAGTGCGGGTGGTGCGGCCGGCGGCGACGGATCAGGTGACGACGGGGGGGGGGAGGGGGGGGCGGGATCGAGCCGGGGGGCGGGGGAGCGACGGCGGGCAGATCGGTGGTCGGAGGGAGGTGTCGGAGGATGGAGAAGAAGCACGGTCTACGGGAGAAGGGGCTTGACAGGTGCAGTAGGGCGGTGTATACTGGAGACACTTGCATAACATCTCCCGTAGACAACCGTTCGGGCAGCGTCGGGCAGGAGCTCGGCCAGGGCGCTGACGACGGGACCCTCCCCCTCCCCTACACCCCTCTGGCGGATCGGAGGGGGGGGGGCGGGTGGGGGCCGAAATCCGGGGCGATGCTGTTTCCGGGGAACGGCCTGCGGGACCGAGGCGGGTGCACCGACCATGGCCAAGCGCACCGCGAAGAAGCTGCCCGAAGCACTGAGCCAGGACGAGCTGCGCAGGCTGCTGGAGCGGCCGAACGTGACCACCACCACCGGGCTGCGCGACCGGGCGATGCTCGAGGTCATGGCGCGCGCCGGGCTGCGCGTCTCCGAGCTGGTGGCGCTGCGGCCCGAGGACATCACCTGGAGCACGCCGGGCGACGTGGGCCTGATCCACGTGAAGGACGGCAAGGGCGGCAAGGACCGGAACGTGCCGATCTCCGACCTGGCGGAGCGCTGGATGCGCGCCTGGGCGAAGGCGCGCTCGGGCCGCGCCGAGTGCTTCTTCCACACCTGCTCGGGGCGCTCGGGCGGCGCGGTCACCTCGAAGCGCGGCTCGCAGCTCAACCCGCGGACGGTGTGGGCGGCGGTGAAGCGCTACGCGGCCGCGGCGCAGCTGCCCGAGTGGGTGAGCCCGCACCGGCTGCGCAACACCTTCGCCACCTGGCAGATCGGCGAGGGCACGCCGACGGTGGTGCTGGCGAGCATGATGGGGCACGAGCACGTGGAGACCACGGAGATCTACACGCGGGTGGGCACGCCGGAGACGAAGGAAGCCATGCGGCGGATCAACGCGCGGAACGCGGAGCAGCGCAGCCTGGACGGGCTGCCGAGCGCGCAGGCGGTGGCGGCCGGGCAGCGGCTCGAGCGCATAGCGGAGCGGCTGGGCGTGAGCCTGGACAGCTACCTGGCGGCGCTGGAAGCCGAGGCGTAGCGCGCAACGGCGAGAGGACCGGCGGCGACAGCCGCGGCGATGAGGCCGCGGCTGTCGTGGTGTACGGCCGACGCGAAAGGCGGCGGTCGTGATGGGGCGGGCGGCGACGGGGCAGGAGCGGCTGGCGTGGCTGCTCTCGCAGCCCGGGGTGACCGCACAGGCGGTCGCGGCGGCGGCCGGGGTCAGCGAGGCCTATGTCTCCCGGCAGCGCAACGGCTCGCGCCCCGTCACCCAGGAGGTGCTGGCCGCCGCGGCCCTGGAGTGGGCGTGTGGCGATGACGCCGAACAGCAGAGCGGGCCCGCGGCCCGCCCCCCGGCGGGGGCGCCGGGGGCACAACGACAACGGCCGGACGGCGATGACGGCTCACCGACCATCTATGCCCCGGACGGGCGGATCGATCTGAGGCCGGTCATGGAGGCGGCGTGGGCCGAGGAGCAGGCGGCCATGGAGGCGCGGCTTGCGGCGGGGCTGCCGGTGTTCGGCGAGGGTGGGTGCCCGGTGAACGGGGCCGGCGGAACGGCGCACCGGCACGGCGACGGCGGGCCGGATAGTGATCCGGCCCCTCCAACGGCGACGGCGGACGGGTCGGGTGACCTGTCCCACAAACGGCAACGGCAGACAGGTCGGGTGACCTGTCCCACAAACGGCGACGGCGGACAGGTCGGACAGGTCGGGTGACCTGTCCCACAAACGGCAGGGCGGGTAGGAGGGTAGCGCGTGGACGATCCGGTGGAGCAGGAGGCGGTGGAGTGCATGCGGCGGATCAATGAGCGGCACCGGCAGCCCACGCGCAACCGCGCCGAAGCCCTCGAACGCGCCCGCATCGCCCAGGACCCGCGCGAGGCACCCATCCAACACGGCCTGTGGATGCGCTCGGGACTGCTCATGCTCTGCGACCGCTGCCCCGTCGCCGACCTCTGCGAGCATGCCGGCGCCGGACAACGCTGCCCACTCGAACGCCACTACGTCGACACCCGGCACCAGCAGATCAGCCGCGCCCTGGTCGACGAGGGCCACGACCCGCTCGCCCACGAGGCCCTGGTCACCTCCGCCGTCTGGGCCGAGATCCGCCTGGGCCGCGCCATGCGCCAGACCGCCGTGGCCGGCGAGTTCACCGACCGGCGCGACTATACCGGCGTCGCCAAGCAGATCCCGGCCCTGCAGCGCGCCGTGGGGCACGCCCTGGCCGACCTGAACCTGACCCCGCACGCGATAGCCAAGCTCGAAGCCCAGCGCGCCGCCGCCGGCGCCCCCGCCAACCCGCTGGGCTCCGTGGTCCACGACGTCGACGCGCAGGTGGTCGAGGCGGAGTTCGAGGAGCGTGAGGAGCGTGAGGACGCATGAGCGGAGAGCGGACGATCCAGGTGACCCCGCAGGAGATGGCAGTCATCCGCGGCGTGCTCGAGCGCGTCGATGCGCTCGGACGCGACGATCGCGCGCTCATCGACCGGGTCGCCGTCGCGA
>DATLAK010000142.1 GCA_035527535.1 Armatimonadota bacterium | reverse complement strand
CGTCCCTCAACGCCGTGGGCAACACGGGCGTGGGCTACGCGAGCAACATCATCATGTCCAGTTGCGCGGGGGTCGCCAACATCGGCGGCCCCACGGACGGCGGCAACCTCGTCTTTGACCCCGTCACGACCCTGGGAGCCTAACCATGCTCACCCGCGACCAACGCATCGCCATGTTCAAGGCGCAGCGCAAGACGCAAGCGCAGGCGGAAGCCCGCGCCGATGCCGACATCGCGCGCGCCGCCGACCTCGCGGCGGCGCAGGCCGTCACCAAGGCCGCGTGCGATCACGCTAACTCACTCAAATGGACTCCCGGCACGCCCCATCCCGGCCCGCCTGTCTGGAACGCCACTCTCAAGCGCTGGGAAAGGAAATCCTCATGAGCGCCTATTACCCTGTTCGCAGCGTCTACCACGGCTACCAGGGGTTCGCGGGCTTCGCCTCGACCTCCGGCCCCAAGCTGGAGGCCGAGATCGCCGGACTCAAAGCGATGCTCGTGTCCGACATGGACACCATCACCACGCTGAACCTGCCGCTCATCCCGGCGGCGCAGGCGGTCATGGCCCAGGTCGCCCGGGCCCAGATGGTCATCAACCGCGAGAAGCAGTTGGACCAGTGGGGCTCGTCCGCGCACGACACGGTCGTGGCCCTGCGCAACGCCATCGTGCGCGACCAGAGCGCCTTGGCCACCAAGATCGCCACCACCCCGCCGACACCCAAGAAGGTTGTCGGCTCTGGCGGCGGCGGCGGCAGCAGCAGCAACGGCAACGGCGGCGGTAGCGGGAGCGGCTTCACGACCATGCAAATGGGTGGCGGCATCCTTGTCGCCGTGGCCGCCGCCGCTGGAATCTTCTTTATGGCGCGGAGGTAACACCGATGAACTTCAAGAAAATGCTCAACAACCCGTGGCTGATCCTGGGCGGCGCCGTCGCCGTCTACTGGTTCTGGTTCCGGCCCAAGTCGGCCGCCGCAGGCGTCGTCACGCAGGCCACGCCGCAGAGCGCCGGGGCGGCGACGCAGGCCCGAGTCAACGCGGCCATTGCGCAGGTGACGGAGCCCCGTCCCGGCGAGTCGGTGCAGGAGTACGAGAGCCGTCTGCGAGCCTATGAGCTTCAGACCGGGCAGGTCATGCCCACGATGTTCTAGTGCATCACTCCCTCGGCACCCTCGGATACGGCAACTGGTTCACGGACTGGCTGGGCGAAAAGTTCCAGCCCATCGTGACGAAGGCCGGGGATCCGTTGCGTACCGAACTGGAAACCGGCGGCGCCAAGCTCAAGGGCGAGTTGGCGGCGGGTGGGCGGGAGTTGCAGGAGGAGTTGGAGCGCGGCGGCGCGCAGTTGCGGCGCGAGATGGCGGCGGGTGAGGCGAAGATTCGCCAAACCACGGCCGACACCATCGTGCTGGGCGGCGCCGCCATGATCGGGCTGTTCCTGTGGGTGCGGAAGTGAGATGGAAACCGTGGTCGCTACCCGAAACCCCTACGCCAAGCTGGTGACTCAGTTCCGCGCCACCGCCCCGCCGCGCGTGACGCCGGAGGGGGCGTGGGTGGCCGTCCACACCAACATCGATGTTGGGTTCTCCCAGGTCTACGACGACACCGAGATCGTGCAGTGGGGGTTCCCGGCGGCCGAGGCGGTGTCGCGCGCCCTTGCGCACGCCGATGTGCGCTCGGCCATTTTGTTCGGGACGCTCGTCCTGGGAGAGCCCCAGGCGTCCCTGGCGGTCTGTGACGTGTATCAACTGGACGAGGACGTGCAGTGGGAGCGTGAGCCCTATGCGGCGCGCTACGCCCACCTGTGCGACCTCTTCGGCGGATGCGAGGTCCGGGTGCAGCGCCTGCACACCCCGGCTCCCGCCGCCGCTGCCGCCACTGCCTCCGGGCGCGTGCGCCACTGGGCGGCCGTGAAGATCGCGGAGCCCGATGACGCTGCGTTCGAAGACGTGCTGGGGCAGTCGATCCCGGAGTTGGAGCGTTACCTGCGCGGGAAGATGCCCAACGTCAAGGCCGAGGACGCCGAAGACGCGGCGCAGGACGCGGTAACGAAGGCGCTGCTGTCCTATCGCGGCCAGTTGGGGTCACGACCCAGGCCGGGGGATCCGCTGCTGCCGTGGCTGCGCACGATCGCGCTGCGCACGCTCAAGGACATCTGGAAGCGCGGCGGCAAGGCGAAGAAGGACTGGGAGCAGAAGGTCTTCGGTGGAATGATGATGGACCCCGTGACGGGGATCGAGCGGCACGTCCCCGGGGCCATGGAGCGCGAGGCCCAGGGGCGCCAGTACGCGCGCAACCCCAAGCCCACCCCCAGGCCCAAGCCGAGGAAACGCCGTGACGCCTAACCCCTACGCCAAGCAACTGGAGTACTTCAAGGCGGCCGTCGAACTGGGTGCGGGCATCTGGCTCGCGCGCAAGGCGATCTCGGGCGAGCGCCTGCCCACGTCCTACGTCGTGTGGGGCTCGGTGGCCGCGTTCGCCGCCGGAGCCTGGGCGTTCTACAAGGCGCAGAAGATGGAAGCGCCCGCCGAACGGATTCTCCCGGTGCAGCAGATCCAGTCGTGGATCCCCACCGAAGTCATGGAGGCGATGTGATCGGCTATCGCACCA
>DATLAK010000141.1 GCA_035527535.1 Armatimonadota bacterium | reverse complement strand
GAAATGCGCCGCGCGCTGCAAGCGGCGGCGCTGCTCGCCTGGATTTTCTCGCTCATGGGCAAAAACGCCCTTCGTCGAAAAACAGACGTGCTCGCACGCTTGCGCCATCCGTTGCTTCAAGAAATGGCCGGAGTATAGCCTAGAGTAGAGACCGCCAGCGCGTCGAATGGCGTCCCGAGCGAAGTCGAGGGACGGGTTTCTTGAGGCCCCACACTCCACGGGCATGTCATTCCGAACCCTTCGCGTGCCGTCATTCCGAGCGCAGCGAGGAATCTGCCCCCGCTCAGGGCTCGGGATGACAGTCAGCCGGTTTTTCGGATAGGCTCTTCGCCAGTTCGATTCGGATGCGCTGAAGGGAAACAACATGGGGTCGAAACTGCGCGAACGCGAACGAAGCCGCGGACTTCGATGCCAGATGCTTTGGCAAGCATTTGTGCCAATGGCCCAGATCAGAGCTGCTCTTGCAGCGAGCTGCCGAAGAGGCGCGCGTACGACCAGCGACCTGGCATCCAAGCTGTTGACAGCGGCCCTCATTCCTGATAGGCATAGCATGCAAGTGATCGAGCAAGGGCGGAGAAGCGCTGTTGCATGACGAGGGGGCTCCTTCACTTGCTGGCCATCCGGTGCTGGGGAGGCAAGATGCCAGCGCTCTCCACGTTGTTCGATACCTTTTCCCACAACCTGGCACTGTACAGGAAGGATTACGGCGGGCGCTTCATGTGTCCATTGTGCCTGCGTACATTCTCGCGCGATCAGATCCGCTCCGACCTCAGCAGGGCTCACGTCATCCCTCAGTTCCTCGGCGAGAGAAACTGGACTCTTGCCTGCAAGAGGTGCAACAACAGGGTCGGGACCGAGATCGAGAGCTGTGAGGCAGAACGTGCCAACTTCAACTGGGCGCTTTCTGGCGACGGCAACGAGACAACGCGAGTCCGGGTGACAGCCCGCAACCAGCAAGGCGATGTTGTTGGGCCCGTGCAAGCGGATCTGGGAGCCAGGAGGGCCGATGGAGACCGACGGTTGCAGCTGTACCTCAAGCCGAAGGGGTCGAATCCTGCAGCGTTGGCGCTGCTCAACAGCCTAGTCTCCGGTGAATCACCTGCTGGCGGCTGGACGATAGAGGTCACCTTCCGTGATACAAGAAGCTCCAAGCGCGCCAACCTGACGTATGTTCACGCAGCGTACCTCTTCATGTTCCACCAGTTCGGCTATGAATGGGTACTCGATCCCTGTGCCGAGCCGATCCGCAATCAGATAATGTCGCCCAGTGCGCCAATCATCGTTCCGCTGGCTCCCGCCTTGTATGATCATCAGATCCCCGACGACGAGCTAGCACTGCTTCTTGTTACCGAGCCAGCGGAGTGGCGGCATTTTCTTGTGGTGCTCCCGCTGGTACGCGGCTGGGCGAGGCGCCACGCGGTGTGGATGCCGCTGTTCGGACGTCCGTATTGCCAACCCCCTCAGCGAAGGGGCGCAAAGCTGGCGGTCGTGTCCGTTCCTGACCACCACCGATCTCTCCGTCGGCGCGATTCGCCGAGGCAGGGGTACCGCTTCGTTCTTGACCACTTCGCCTATGACCCAGTGCTTCATGCCGCCCCCAGCTGTTCAGCAGAGCATGGATAGACCCGATTCCTGCCCCAGCCACCGTCGGTTTCTGGGGAGGTGTCGTTTCCTCTACTGCGCTTGTCGAAGCATCCCCTGCCGCTCAATAGGCCGGCGGGCAAGCCCGCTGGAGCCTACTTCGCCCGCCTTGGGCGGGCTACGGAGCCCAAACCCCGACGGGGTGTCATCCGCTGGATGAGGGCACCCACATGGGGGTGCCCCTACCGGAGGCGGCCTCCTTGCTGGCCAGGGGCATCCTTCGCCGCTGCGCATGCTGGGAGCGAGATTCTTCGCCCCGACACGTCGGGGCTCTGAATGACACAGCCGTCGCCCGTTGCTGTTCGCATCGCGAGGCAGATATTCCTCTCCCTTCGGAAGGGAGAGGAATCGGGTAAGGGTGGATTGGTGGCGCCCCGACATTTCGGGGCGAGAAGGTCGGCAGGCGGGACGCCTGCCCCACCATGTGCACCCCGCCTACGGCGGACATGCCTGACCCGGCCCCGATGCATCGGGGCCGACCTCTCCCGCCTGAGGCAGGCAAGCGCTTGGGGAGTTACAGCGGGCGCCGGCATCGCCGCGGGAGGGTTTCTCATGACCGCAAAGGGTTACGGATACGAACCGGCCGGCGGGGGGTGTTCACGGTAGCCGGTCGCTCGGCATAGGCTCAGCAGGTAAACCTCGGCCGCCCCCGCGCGGCGCAGCATCCGCGCGCACTCCACCAGCGTCGCGCCGGTGGTCCACACGTCGTCGAACACCAGCACCGTGCGGCCGTCCACCGCCGCGGCGTCCGTCACCGCGAAGGCCCCGCGCACGTTCGCCCGCCGCAGCTTCGCCGGCACCGCCACCTGCGGCGGGTTCAGCTTCACTCGCTGCAGGCAGTGAATGGCAATCGGCGCCCCGGCCCTGCGAGCCAGCGGCCCGCACAGCAGCTCCGCCTGGTTGAACCCGCGCTCGCGCGCCCGCACCGGGTGCAGCGGCACCGGCACGATCAGCGACAGCCGGTCAAACGGGATTCGCGGCGGCGCGGGGACGCCATCCTGCGCGGACCCGTCTCCGCCGTCGAGCAGGGCCGCCGCCATCAGCTCCCCCAACACGCCGGCCAGCACCCGCTTGCCGTCGTACTTGAGCCGATGCACGGCCTGCCGCAGCGGCCCCTGGTAGCGGGCGACCGAGCGGCCCATAACATAGGGCAGGCGCCCGCGCCGGCATGACGCGCACAACGGCCCGCCGCGGGCTTGCGGGTCGAAGGGGATGCCGCAGCGGTGGCACAGCGGCGGCGCGACGTATTCCACCGCCGCCCCGCAGTCGGCGCACAGCGGCTCCGGGCCGAACCGCCGGCACGCCAGGCACCGCGGCGGAAACAGCAGGTCGAGGAAGCCCTTGGTCAGCCAGTGCACGCTCGCGCTCGCTCCCTCCATGTGGCACAGCCGCCCCCCGGCTGGGTCCCTCCGGCTGCTGCCCCTTCTGCGGCGACGCCGCCCTTCCTCGTTTGCGACCACGCTTACGGGGGGCTATAATATGCCACAGTCGCGTCCCCACCCGGAGAGGGGCTGAAGGAGCAACCATGCCAGACAAGCTCAAAGTCGGCGTGCTCGCGTCGGGCGGCGGCACCAATCTCCAGGCGATCATTGACCGCGCCGCGGACGGCCGCCTCGAGGCGGTGGTCGCGGTCGTTATCAGCAATGTGAAGGAGGCGTTCGCCCTGGAGCGCGCGCGTATGGCCGGCATACCGGCGGCCTTCATCAACCCGCGCGACTTCGCCGACCGCGCCGCTTTCGACCGCGCGGTCATCGGGAAGCTGCGCGACCACGGCGTGGAGCTGGCAGCGCTGGCGGGCTACATGCGCATCACCAGCGATGAATTGGTGGATGCTTTCGCCGGGCGCATCATGAACATCCACCCCAGCCTCATCCCCGCCTTCTGCGGCAAAGGCATGCACGGGCTGCGCGTGCACCAGGCGGCGCTGGAGGCCGGCGTGAAAGTCAGCGGGTGCACCGTTCATTTCGTGACCAAGGAGGTGGACGCCGGCCCCATCATCATCCAGCGCTGCGTGCCGGTGCTCGACGACGACACGCCAGAGACTTTGTCCGCGCGCGTGCTCGAGCAGGAGCACGCGGCCTACTCCGAGGCGATCCAGCTCTTCGCCGAAGGGCGGCTGCGCGTGGAGGGCCGCCGCGTGCGGGTGCTGGCGGCATGAGCGGGCGCGGAGGCGACCGCGCGGGAGGGGGCGCGATTGATGCATGACCAGGCACGGAGCAAAGCGCCGGTCACAACCCGTGTTGCGCACCTGCAGAGGGCAGGCCCTCGCAGTGCCGCCGCGCAGGGGAAACCGGGGAATAGGTCGGCGTCCCCCACTCCGCCTCACCCCGCGCAGCGATAGGAGTAGAGCCGCGCGTTCGTCAGGCGCAGCCGCAGCCTCACCGTGCGCCCGGCGGCGCCGGACAGGTCGGGGCGGTGCTTCCACGAGACCGGCAGGGCGATTCCGTCGCCGCGCACCGGCACGCACTCCGCCAGCGAGTATCCCGGCAGCGGCTGGTCGGCCTCGTCGAGGAGCTCGACGCGAATCTCTCCGTAGTCGCACTTGGCATTCAGCACCAGCTTGCCGCCGTCAATGAGCCAGCGCGTGGTGATGACCTCGCCGCCGTCGAAACTGGCGTCGAGCGACGCGAAGCCATCCGCGCGCAGCGTCGCCAGGCCCACGCACCCCGGCGCATCGGTGTCATCCGGGCCTTCGTAAGGGCCGTGGCGCCGGCCCGTGCCGCGATAGTAGAAATACAGGCGATCGCCAACGCGAAGCGGCGGGGAACCGCCATTCAAGCTCACGAAGCGGTTCCATTCGCCGATGCCGCGGCAGGGGATGATTGGAGCCGGCGCCGGGCAGCGTTCCCACCGGCGGCCGTCGCGGCTCGAGATCAACCAACAGTTGAGGTCGTGGCGCCGCGGGTCGAGATCGAATACGGTCACCAGCCCCAGGTACTGGTCGCCATAGACGAAGCCCGAGTTGGTGTAGAGCTCCTGCTGGTGGTTGAGCGCCCACATGAAAGTCTCGGGCTGGGTCCAGCGCACGAAGTCGTCGCTGAAGCTGATGCCGCGGTGGGGGAGATGGCGAAGAAAGGCGACGTACCGCCGCTGCAGAGTGTCAATCATCAGGCAGTGGGCGTCGCCCACCGGCCCCAGGTCCGAGGTCCCCGGGCGCGGGTGATAGCGAAACGCCGGCTCCGGCGCATGGGTCCACTGCAGCCCGTCGGGCGAAACGGCGGTGTAAATCCCCGACAGCGGGCCGTCCCAGTCATAGCTGGACCAGCCCAGCGCCTTGTAGCGCCGCGACGGGTCCGCCTCCAGCGGATCCTTGAGCACCGATTCCCAGTGGTCGAGGCCGTCGTGATAGTCGGGGGGAATGACGATGTTGTTGGCCGCGCTGCCTGCGTACGCGTGAAGATCGAGGTCGGGCCGGCGCCAGTTGACCCCGTCGTCGGATACCGCGTAGCAGGTGACGTGGCGGCCGTCCGCGACGCCGGTCAGGTACCACAGCTTGAAGACGCGCTCGTCCTCGTCGTAGATGACCGAACAGGTGAACCCGCCGCATTCCCAGGGCGCCTCGGGCGCCAGCACCGGGTGAGGCTCTTGGGCCGCCTGGTGGAATACCCGCTCCACCCCGCGCATGCGCTTCCAGCGACCGGAGGCGTGCGCATTTTCGACCCCCGCCAGGTCCACGAAAAGCTGGGGCGCTTCCGGCAATCTCCTCGCGGCGTCAATTGTCATCGCGGCGCCTCCCGCTCTGGGTGACGGTCCCTATTCAGACACCATGTCGGGGTCGCGATCGAACGGGGAGTTGACTTCCACCCGGTCGCGCCATGCCTGATCCGACTCCCGTGCTGTCCGCCGGCGGTCGTATCCGTTGGTCTTCCGCCGGCTGCAGACAGCTTGAGGTTCGCCAAGCGCCAGGCGCTTCCTCCCCGGGCGAGTCTGATTGCAGCGAAGGGGTAGGCTGTGAGCCGCCGTGCCGGGGGACCGCCCGCGCTAACGCGACGGCGTCGGTCGCCGCAAGCCAGCGTGACAACGACTTACGCTTGCCGTACGGGGAACCAAGCAGGAGGAGGGAACGCGGAATCGGACGGCAGCGCGCTCAGGCGGCCTGCACCAGGGTCTGCAGCCCGGCCACGGATTCCTCGATCTCGCTAATCTTGTGGTTGCAGCGGGAGATCAGCCGGTTGGCCTGTGCCAGCGGATCGGCCTTGCGCTGCTGGAGGAATGTCAGGGCGACAACCAGCCCTCCGGCCAGCGCGACGCCGCCGAGGATCATCCATGTCTCGCCATGCTTGCACATCGCTCTCTCCGCACTTTGCCCCCGGCGATCGTGGGCGCTCGCGCCGCACCCCTTAGCTTATACCCGAAAGCGGCCCCGCCCTAACATCACATCACCTGTCTGCGGCGCCGGTTCACACTTCGTAAGCCTTGCCGCCTCCCGTCTCGTCGTAGCTTTCGAAGATGCGCTTGACGAAGGTCAGCAGTTCAATGGGGTTGAACGGCTTTGTCAGGTAGCAGTCAACGCCGGAGGCCCACCCGCGGAAGACGTCGGCGTCCTGGGCCTTGGCCGTGAGCATGACCACCGGGATGTCCTTGGTCTTCTCGTCGGACTTGAGATGTTTGAGGACCTCGAAGCCGTCCATGTGCGGCATCATCACGTCGAGCACGATGAGGTCGGGGTTCTCCGACTCCACCTTCTTGAGCGCCTCCTTGCCGTCGAAGGCGGAAATCACCTGGAAACCCGCCCGCTCCAGGTTCACCTGCACCAGGCGCACGATGTGGCGCTCGTCATCCACCGCCAGAATCTTCTTTTGCTTGGGCATCTGCGCTACCCTCCGGGCCCGATCCTCACGTCGCCGCGAGTATAGCACGCACATTTGGGGGATGTCAACGCGACGGCCGACACGCGATGGCCGACTGACGGTTACCCAGTTTCCGATCAGGCCGCAGCGAGATTCTTCACTTCGCGCAGTTTACCCTGAGCGTAGCCGAAGGGCTCCGTTCAGAATGACACCACCAGACCGTCGTCACTGTGAGTGGCTAGGCCCGGAGGGCCGC
>DATLAK010000140.1 GCA_035527535.1 Armatimonadota bacterium | reverse complement strand
CGCGGCCGCGGCCGTCAGCGCGGGTGGGAGGCCAGGCGGTGCGCGACCGCAGCCCTGACAGTGGCCCAGGCGCGCGCGCCGAGCAGGCTCAGCACCACGCCGAATACGAGCTCCGCGGCCTCGGGCCGGCCCAGCACCGGGAATGCGCCGTTCCCGAGCTGGTCGAACAGGGTCGCGAAGAGAGCCAGCAGCAGCCCCAGCCCAATGAGCATGGAAACCCAGACCGCCGCCCCCACACGCCGCGGATGGTCGCGCAGAAACGACAGGCCCGCGCCGCAGTCACAGCATGTGTCAGCCCACTCGGGCTGCTCGCTCAGGCAGTCCGGACAAATCACCGCAGTCCCCCTGCAACTCCACCACGAAGAATATTCCACATTCCATGGCGGAAGAGCGACCCGGCAGACGGGCCAGGGGCCGGTCGCTTCGCGCGGACCGCAGGTATCGCATCGCCCGCGGCGAACTGGCGCGTCGAGGCCGCTCAGGGGGCAAACACGTGAAATCGTCAGCGCGACTCCGAGCGCCGGTGCCGGTGCTAATAGTCGGCTGGATTGGTGTTTACTATGGCGCCATCCGAGGCGTGTCTGCGCTGTCGCACGCAGGGGATGCCATTGCCCACGGTCGCGACCTCCAGACAGCGACGCAGGAGGCGTGGCTGCTCGGGTGGGCCGCGCTGGTATTGCTGGCGTCCATCGCCTTGCTGCGGCGGCGCCAGTGGGGGTGGGCGGTCCTCATGACGCTTTACCTGTGGGTCTTCCTCGGTGTCGTCGCGAGGGGGGCTGGGCTGGTGGCACTTGCCGCTGCGCAGCGCAAAGGAGACCTGGCGGAGATCCCGCTCGGGGCCATGGTCGCTTACGCAGCCGCGCCGGTCGTGTACCGGCTCTTCCTTCTGGTGCCTGTCATCACGGCGGCCGCCCTACTCGCGTTCAGGCAGGTGCGATGGTGGTTGGGCCTGGATCGCAAGGCCGAATACCACTGGGCGGCGGTCGGCACCCTTCTCGTTGTCGGGACTGTGTGGTCGGCGCTCGCCGCCGCCGGCGGGCGGATCCCCGCCGAGTTGGCTGCGCCCGTATCGCCCTGGATGAGGGCCGCGGGCATCCTCGCTTGCCTCGGCATGTGGTCCGCGGCGCTGCTTGTCATTCGCCGCCGGCCGCTTGGAATCGCCATCGCCGCGGGCGCCTACATCATCGCCGCCGTCGTGCTGGCGACTGCGCTGGCGTCGCATCATCAGGCGGCCTTGCAACGGCTAACATACTACGCCCTTACGCCCGGCGGAGCAGGGCGCGGGTTGGACGTGGCGCGGGTGACGGAACGGTTCTCAGCGCACGCATCAGCCGGGCTGCTGCTCCTTATGCTGGCATCGCTCGCCGCGCTTCTGACATGGGGACGGTGCGTCCTCGCGCGCCCGGAGTTCATCGAGGTGAAGGAGAGCGACGCCGATACGGAGCCCCGGCCGAGCCTGGGCGAGCGGCTTCGTGCCCACTCTTGGCGCGGACTGCTCGCAGGGCTGTGGCTTGACCGGATGGACGAGCCTTCGCTCCACGCCCTGGTGCTCTTCCTTGGCGCGCTGGGCGTGGGGCTTAGCGCGACTGAGGGCATTGCCTTCGGGGCGCTCGTGCCAAGGTCTCTCCTGCTCGAGTTCGGCTTCGGGGTGCTGATGCAGGCGGCCCTTGTGGGCCTGATAGTAGTGCTAGTACTGCTAGGTATACGCCGGCGCCGAGTCGCCTGGCCGCGGTGGACTGCTACCGTGGTGATAGCGGTGTTGATCCTGCTGTCGTGGCGCTACGTGGACGTCCCTTTTGCGCGGTGGTGCGACTTCGGCCTGCGGATCAAGATTACGTCCACCGTCGGGCTGGACGAGCTGGAATCGTGGGGCCTCCGGCTGCTTGAGACGGAAGGCAAGCGGCTGGGCAAAGACGCTTCGTTCAGTGAGATCTATGTCCACGGCAGGGGCAAGGTGCATCTCGTCTCGAAGGCCATCCGCGACTTGCGTCCCTCGTACATCTGGATCAGGGACGACTACGAGGGGCGGCAGTGGGTGCTCGTCGTGTTCGGAGGCGGGTTCTATCACTGGGGCGTCTATGTCGGCCCGCGGAACACGGATGTCCCGCCCGACTTCCAGGGCGGGACGTCGTATCTCTGGCGACCCGGCATCTACGGTTACCAGGAAGGCGGGTCGGACTGAGTCCGTGCAGATTGGCGCAGGCCGGAAACCGGCGGCATCACTGTCGAGGCTAAGGGGAGCCGCACCATCGCACGCACATGAGGGCGACCGCCTGCGCGGCCTGCACCACCTGGCGGAAGTCCACCTTCTCTCCCACCGCGTGCGCGTCGGCGACGCTGCCGGCCCCGAAGACGATGGTCGGCATCCCGCCGCGGTGGTGGTAAAGGCGCGCGTCACAGCTCACGTTCCAGCCGTAAACCTCGGACCCCAGCCCCAGCTCGCGGCACGCCGCCGCCAACGCCGCGACCGCGGGGTGATCGGGGTCGTCGGCGTAAGCGTCGTTATGCAGCTTGGGGAAGTCCAGCTCGTAATGGGCGCGCGTCCACTGGTCGGCGGCCGACTCGATGACCTCGCGCAGTTCGCGCTTGATGTCTTCCATGCGCTTGTTGGTCAGAAACCCCACGCCGCCCTCGAGCACTGACTCCCCTGCCACCGTTGACGGCCAGTCGCCCGCGCGCATGATGCCGAGGTTGACCTGCACCGGCCGCTGGTAGCGCTCGAACTGCGGCTGCCCCGCGCTCTCGGCGACGATGCGCTGCTCGTACTTGCGCAGCGCCGGAAACAAGGCCGCGGTCTTCTCGATGGCGTTGACGCCTTCATGCGCCCGCCCCATGTGCACCGACTTGCCGGTTACCCGCAGGCGGAACCATAGCGCGCCGCGATTGGCGGGGTGGATATCGAGGTTGGTGCCCTCCATGATGAGCGCGGCGTCCGCGCGATAACCCTGCTTGATGAGCGCGAGCGCGCCGTTGCCGCCGACCTCTTCGTCAATGACGAATTGCGACTGCACGTCGCCGCGCAGTCCCACCCCGGCGTCGTCGAGCGCCTGCAGGGCAAGGATGATAGCCGCGACCTGCCCCTTGGCGTCACATGCGCCGCGGCCGATGATGGTGTCGCCGTCAACCACGGGCGCGAAAGCCTCACCCCATGACGGAGGCGCGGGCACGACATCGAGATGGCTCTGCACGATCAGGCTGTGGCCCCCGCCCGTGCCGCGCCGCAGCGCGACGACGTTGGGGCGATCTTGATAGCTCAGTTCCTGGTCGGCGAAGGTGTAGTCGGGGTCGTGCTTGAGATCCGCGGGAACGGGTACTGCCGCGACCTTCACCTCCAGCCCGCGGCAGCGCTCCAGAACCAGGTCGGCGGCGGGGCGCTCATTGCCAGTGGTGCTGGGGATGCGGATGAGGTCGAGCAGGAAGCCGCGGGCCTCGTCGGCGCCGGCTTCGACCGCCCGGCACAACCTGCATTCGATTTCATTCATTGGAACCACCATGTGGCGGCACATGATCCGGGTCGAACCTGAACAGCTCCGCCGCGTTGCGCCCCAGGATGCGCAGCTTGTCGGCCTCGGTGATCTGGGCGAAGGCGACGCGGCCGAGCTGGGGCCGCGGGTCGAGAAACGTCATGTCGGTGCCGAAGAGGATGCGCCCGGCGCCGACCTTCTCCACCGCCAGCTCGAGCGCCCCGAACAGCAGCGGCGAGCCGGTGAGGTCGAGATGGACGTTGGGCCGCCGCGCCGCCAGCTCCAGTGCCGCCTGCATCTGCTCGGGTGCGCTGAGCGCGTGCGCGACCACCACCTGCGCCCGCCCATAGCGCTCCGCCGGCTGCGCCAGATGAAGCACCGCGTCGTGGCACAGCACCGGCAGCTCGCGCTCGTCGGCGAACTCCCACGCGGGCGCGTAGCCGGGGCCGTCGCTGGGATGCTGGTGCATGTCGGCGTGGAGCTTGACGCCCAGAAAACGCTCGGTCGCCCAGCGCTGCTCCAGCTCGCGGCGCATGTCACCCGCAGGGTAATTGGGATTGACCGCGACGTAGCCGAAAATGCGCCCGGGGAAGGCCGCGGCGGCGCGGTCCACCTCGTCATTGCCGAAGACGAAGTCCGGCCCGATGCCGGCGAGGCCGGAGGCGATGCAGGCGTTGATGCCGAGGCGATCCATGGTGCGGAGCATGCCTTCGGCGTCGCCGCTGGGGAGGTGGAAGGCGTGCCATCGCCCCAGGTGCCCGTGCGCGTCCACGACCAGCAGGTCGTCGAGGGTCTCGCCGGCGCGGACGCGTTCGCGCAGCGATGTCATGCCGCCTCCCCCAGCAGCCGCCGCAGGTTGCCGCCGGCGATGAGAGCCTTATCGGTTTCGGGCAGGTCGGCGTAGGCGATGGCGGCTATAGGGCCGCCGGGGGTGAAATGGGGCAGGGCGGAGCCGAACAGCAGGCGCCCGGCGCCGAAGCGGCGCGCGCAGTCGGCGAGGCCGTCGTGGGCCACGAAGAGGCCGATCTCCAGGTGCAAGTTGACGTGCCGCGCCAGCAGCGGATAGAGGCTGCGATGCGCGCGGTAGTTCACGCGCAGCAGGATCAGTGGCAGGTCGGGATGGGCTTCACAGACCGCGTTCACTTCCTCCCACGTCGTTTCGTCGTGGTCAAGCAGGACCGGTACGCGCCGGCCTGCCAGCGCCGCCAGCAGCTCCCCGGCGCACCACGGCGCCAGGCTGTAGCCGTGGGTCCGTGGAAACAGCCGCACCGCCGCCACGCCCTGCGCCGCCACCGCGTCGCACAGTTCAGCGGGCGGGGGCAGCTCGCCGGTGTGGTGCGGCATCACCACCCAGCACGGCGACAGGCGCTCGCGCCCCGCCAGCTCGCGCGCGAGGGCGGCGTTGCCGGTTGCGGGGTCGAGCTCTTTGCTCAGGGCGTGGAAGACGAGCGCGCGTCCAATCCCGCAGCGTTCTAACTCCTGCTCCAGCGCGGCGGCCTCCCAGAACTGGCCGGGCTGGGGCCGGCCGAACCGCCCCACCATGCAGTTGCAGTCGAAGAAGTCCATGTCAGAACAGGTTGTGGAACGCCTCGCGGGCGGTGTCGCCGCGGACGGCGATGGTGCGCGCGTCGAGGCGGCGCCGGTCGGTGCGGTTCGGGTGATCCGCGAGCGCGGTGTGCTTGAAGCGCAGGATGATCTCCACCGGCCGGCCGAGGTCCAGCGGCGGCACCTTCCCCAGCTTGCCCATCGCCGCTTGGGCGCGCTCGCGAATGAGGCGGCGCACCACCGCCGGAGGCTTGACCCGCGCGCAGCTGCGTCCGAAGCCGACCTTGGTCACCGCCACCTCGACCTCGGCGCCGAGCAGGTCGCGGGCCTCGTCACATACCGCCTGGTCACCCGTCACCAGCACGCAGGGCACCCCCAGTTCGCCGGCGATGGCGGCCGCGAATCCCATCTCTCCCAGCGGCCGCCCGTTGACCCGCATTTCCTCCCACGCCTGCGGTGACTGCGTATGCTCCAACACCGCCCGCGCGGTGCCCGCCATCGCGTGCGCGCCCACCTGGAACATGCCGTCGAAGCCGGCGTCAAGCTCCTCCAAGTACACCGGCTGGGGCCCGCCCATGACATACTCCGCCGCCTCGTGCGCCTCATCGAGGAGCAGATTATAGCCGCCGTTGGCGCCGTGGCCGTCGCGCACGACGACCTCTGTTGCTCCGCCCGCGAGTGCGCCCTCGACCGCCGCGTTGACCTCCAGGGTCAGCCAGCGACGGGCATCCTCGTAGCGCGGGCTGCCGGGCACGAGCTGCGCGTCGTCAACCACCCCGCCCACGCCCTCAAGATCGGTCAGGATGTATATCTTCATGTCGGCCCTCGAGGCCGCGGGGCGGCCTACAGCACATGTCATTCCTCGCTCGCTTCTCTTCCGCGGACATGGACCGGCAGGCGGCCCTCACACCGCCCCCGGTTGGCCGGTGCGCAGGCTTTCCTCGGCGGCGCACGCGATCCGCGTCACCGCCAGGCCGTCCGCGCCGGTGGCGAACACCCCCCGCAAGTTTTCGAGTGTTCCCCCGTCCTTGAGGAAAGCGACGTTATTGGCGAAGTCGGCGATGCTCTCGATGCCATAGCCCAGCCACGCGGTGTTGCCGTGCCTATCCGTGGTTTCGCGCAGAAACCCCAGGTTGTGGGTTTGCATGCCGGCCGCGGCGAAGCACGAGCGCGCGCCGCGATCCTGCGAATCCACCTCCATGATGCCCTCGGTCCCCACCAGCCGGATACCCTGGTTGACGATCGCCTCGAACCGGTCGGGCAGGATCCACGATGTGTCGAAGGTCACCACCGCGCCGTTTGCGAACTCGACCTGCGCCTGCACGCTGTCATAGGTATCTATGCCCAGGCCGGCGAGCTTTCTCTTCTGCCCGCGCGCGAACACCGACTTGGCGTCCGCCTTGAAAACCCAGCGCACGAGGTCGTAGAAGTGCACCCCCAGGAACCACACCGGCGACGACTTCGGCGCCCACTGCGGAAACCAGTCGCGCGGCACCTCGATGCGATCCTCCATGTGGCAGTAGCCGTAGAGCACCTGGCCCAGGTTGCCCTCGCGCACCAGGCGCTCCAGCTCCAGGTGATACGGGTCATAGCGCTTGTGGAAGTCCACCTGCAGGAGCAGCCCCGCCTGCTTGGCGACCGCGACCATCTCCTCGCAACCCTCAACCGTCACGTCCAGGGGCTTCTCGACCAACACGTGCTTGCCCGCGGCGAGCGCGTCCAGCGTCACCTGGCGATGGGCGAAATCGGGGGTGACGACGCTGACGGCGTCCAACTCCTCGCGCTCCAGCATCTCGCGGTGGTCGGCATAGGGGCGGAAGCCGAACTGCCGTGCCATCTCCGCCAGCCGCGCGGCATTGAGGTCCGCGGCTGCCACGAGCTGCGCGACCCCCTCACGCTCCGTCTGCGCGAACGCGCGCAGGTGGTTCACCCCGAACGTTCCGACCCCCACTACCCCGATCTTGACCACAACTACCTCCGACATGCTCGAGACAGGATTAGACCACCAAGGCACGAAGAACACCCGGATCCGGCTTGGTGTCTTTGTGTCTTCGTGGTTCAGCTATCCCCCGTAGCCGCCGAGAGCGTCGCGTCGAGGATGTCCACGCCGGTGTCGAGCTCCTGCTCCGTGATAACCAGCGGCGGCGCGAGGCGCAGGACATTGCCGTAAGACCCGATGGGCGCGATCATCAGCAGCCCGCGCTGACACGCCTCCAGGACGACCCGTTGAGCGAGCTCGGCGTCGGGCTGCTTGGTCGCCTGGTCCTTGACTATCTCCAGCCCCCACACCAGGCCCATGCCGCGGGCATCGCCCAGGCACGGATGCTTCTTCATCATCTCGTCGAAGCGCGGCCCCAGGTGCTCGCCCAGGCGGGCGGCGTTCTCGGGGAGCTTCTCCTCGATGATGACGTCAATGTTGGCCAGCGCGGCGCGCGCGCCGAGAGGATTACCGCCGTGGGTGCTGGACATGGAGCCGGGGCCGAGGGCGTCCATGATGCGCGCCTCGCCGACCACTGCCGCAACCGGCAGCGTGCTGGAGATGCCCTTGCCCAGGCACAGGAGGTTCGGCGTCACCTGGTAGTGCTGGAAGCCGAACAGCTTGCCCGTGCGCCCGAAGGATGCCTGCACCTCGTCAATGATGAGGACGATGTCGCGCGCGCGGCACCAGCGGTCGAGCTTCGCCATCCACTCCGGCGGCGGGATGATCGAGCCCGCACCCCCCTGGTAGGTCTCGGTGATGACGGCCGCGATGTCGGATTCGGTTTCCGTCTCGACGAACCAGTCGAGGTAGTCGAAGCACCAGGTGTCGCATTGGGGATAGGTCTTATCGAAGACGCAGCGATAGCAGTGGGCGAACGGCGCCAGATAGACCTGCGGCAGGAACGGCCCGAACCCCCGCGTGCCGGCGCCGCTGCGCTTGCCGCCGGCGGACATGGCGCCGTAGGTGCGCCCGTGGAACGCGCCCTGGAAGGCGATGATCTCCTTGCGCCCGGTGTGCTTGCGCGCCATCTTCATCGCCGCCTCGGTGGTCTCGGAGCCGGTGGTGAGGATGAAGGCGCGATCGAGGTTGGGGGGCGTGATCTCCACCAGCTTGCGGGCCAGCGCCGGGCGGTACTGGTTGACGAAGTCGTAGCAGTTGATGACGCGGCCGGCCTGCTCCCGGATCTCCTTCACGATGCGCGGGTGGGAATGCCCGGCGTTGGCGACCAGCACGCCGGAGGAGAAATCGAGAAAAGTGTTGCCGTCAACATCGGTGACCCATACGCCGCGCGCGTCGGCCCATACCACTGGCGGCTGCTCGCTCATGGAGCGCGGCTCGTACTGGCGCGACAGCTCCAGGTATGCGCGGGCCTTGGGCCCGGGTATCTCGGTCACCAGCTTGATCACGGGTTTCTTCCGCTAGCCAGTTTCGGCGCGACCGAACCCAAGACCTGCCCGGGAGGGCGTCTTACCGCCGAGTGCGCGGAAAGCGCGGACCAGGACTGAGTGTAAGGGCGGTTCGCGAACCGCCTCTACGACCGCACGGCGATGGCGATGCCCGCCGCCACCAGCCCTACGCCCAGCAGCAGCAGCCAGGTCAGCGGCTCGCCCAGCAGCAGGTGGCTCAACACCACCCCCCACAGCGGCGCCGAGAAGGCGAACACCGACAGCTTGCTCGCCGCCACCCGCTGCATCATGACCGCCCAGACAGTGAACGAGAAGGCGCCGACGATGATGCCCATGTAGGCGACCGCGCCGAGCACGGCGGGAGTGGGTCGGATGTGCACCAGCCCCTCGAACGCCAGACCGTAAGCCAGGAGCAGGAGCCCGCAGATGCTCATTTGCGCGAACATCATCTTGAACGGGCTGATGCGCGCCACCGCGTCCTTGAAGTACGCGATCTGAAACCCGAGGATGACCGCGCTCAGGATGAGCGCGAGGTCGCCGCGCAGCATCGTCGTCGGCTCGCGCCCCCAGCGGTCGCCGAACACCGCCGCGATCCCCGCGAAACCCACGGCGATGCCCAGCGCTTTGCCCGCGGACAGCCGATCATCCGCCAGGTAGAAATGCGCGCAGAGCGCCACGAAGATGGGGAAGGCGTTGATCAGCACCGCTCCGTGGCTGGCGTTGCTCCAGAAGACGCCGAGGTGGAAGGTCGCGATCTGCACGGTGAACAGCAGCCCGTTGACCAGCAGCGGCGGCAGCTCCTGCCGCGTCGGCCGCAGGGGCTCCCGCCGCCACGCGCACCACGCGGCCAGCCCCAGCACGCCCAGGGTGAAGCGCAGCCCTGCCAGCCCGATGGGCGGGATGCGGGTGAGCGCGAACTTGGCCGCCACCGGATTGCCGCCCCACAGCGCGTACAGGAACAGCGCGATGGCGGCGACGCTCGCCGGCACTCCGGCAGGCCCGCCTGCGGCGGGCCGGTGGCGGGTAGTCGTGCAGTCAGTGTCCATGATCAGTCAACTCCGCGGCGGGCGAGCTACGACCGCGCGGCGATGGCGATGCCCACCACCACCAGCGCCATGCCGGCGACGAGCTTGCCCGTCAGCGGCTCGCCCAGGAACAGATGGCTCAGGATGACGCCCCACACCGGCACCGAGAACCCGAAGACGGTCAGCCGGCTTACCGCTACCCGCCGCACCAGCACCGCCCACGCCATGAAGCCGAAGGCGCCGATGACGATGCCCTGGTAGGCGACGGCGGCCAGCGCCAGTGCGTCCGGCCGCGCCGTCAGCAGCCCCTCCGCCAGGACGCTGTAGGTAAAATACGCCGGCAGGCAGATGGTCATCTGCGCGAAGATGATCTTGTACGAGCTGACGCGCCCGATGATGCTCTTGAAGTAGGTGTTCTGCGCCCCGACCAGGACCGCGCTGGCGACGAACAGGAGATCGCCCTGCAGCATGGTTGGCGATGCTCGCCCCCAGCGATCGAAGAATGTGACCGCCACGCCGGCGAAGCCCAGGGCGACGCCGAGCGCCGTGCCCGCGGACAGCCGATCGCCCGCCAGGTAGAAATGCGCGAAGATCGCTACGAAGATGGGAAAGGAGTTCACCAGCACCGCGCCGTGGCTGGCGCTGCTCCACGACAGGCCCAGGTAGAACGTCGCGATCTGCATGCAGAACACGAGCCCGTTGACCGCCAGCAGCGGCGCCTCGCGCGCCGACGGCAGCAGCGGCTCGCGCCGCAGCGCGCACCACGCCGCTAGGCCGGCGCCCGCCAGCGCAAACCGCAGCGCCGCCACCCCGATGGGCGGCAGGGTCACGAGCGCAACCTTCACCGCCACGGGATTGGCGCCCCACAGGGCGTACAGCAAGAGCGCGGTCGCGGCGACGTCCAAGGGCACCGCCGGTGCCCGAGCCGCGACCGGCGCGGCGGACGGGGATGTGGATTCGCGGTCCATAGTGGGGGCTGGAAGGGCGACGTGACTTACCTCCACGGCAGCCGCCGACGCGGATCGGGATTCGCGGGGAGCGCGCGCGGCGGGCCGTCAGGCCCTGCTATGCCAGTAGCTCCCGGAAATGCGCCACGTCGCGGCGCAGCACCTCGCGCCACTGCGCGGGGTCGTAGTGACCCATGGATTCGTCCTCGATGCACAGGTCCCCGTCATAGCCGGCCGCGCGCAGAAGCCGGATGACGCGGCGATGGTCAATGTCGCCCTCGTCGAACGGGGCGACGTATTCGCCGTATTTCCACCCCAGGTCGCGCTGCTGGTTGCGCAGCTCTGCGGGGTAGGCGATGTTCTTGCAGTGGGTGTGCTTGGCGCGCGGCGCGAAGTGCTCGAGGATCTCGTAAACCCGATCCAGCGGATGCCCCGCCCAGTAGAAGTTGCCGGTGTCGAGGGTCATGCCGAAGCGCGGCGAGCCCACCGCCGCGAACAGCGCGTCCAGCCACGCCGGGTCATTGCCCTGGAAGCCGTGATTCTCGATCCCCAGCGCAACCGGCGTCTCCTCGGTCTCCCGCAGCACGCGCGTGACCGCGGCGGCGACGCGGGCGACGCGCTCGTCGAACGGCAGCTCGCGCTGGCCGGTCATATTCGAGTCCACGCGCACCGTCGCCATGCCCAGCCCCTGCGCCGCGCGCACCGCGCTCACCACCCACTGCACCTCGGCCTCCGCCTCCGGCTGGTTGAAGTCGGTGAGCAGCAGCAGCGCCGTTGCCCGCACCCGGTGCTGCGCCAGGTGGTCCCGGTACTGCTTCACCGCGTCGGGCGAATCGAGGGGCCGGCGCGCGCTCCCGTCTGCGGGCGTCAGGGGCGCCACCGTGCAGTCGCGCTCGAAGCGCAGCTCCACCGCCTCCACGCCGAGATCGTCGAGCGCCTCTTTGAGCGAGGGGTAGGTGCCGCCCCACAGCGCGACGTCGTCGCGAATCGAAATATACATGTCCACTCCTTCCAGACCGTCCCGGCTGGTGCAAGTGTCATCGGGTATGACGAAAAGTGGGCGTGGCAAGAAACTCCTCTCCCTATTCAGGGAGAGGATCGAGGAGAGGGTAGAATGCCTCGCCGCTCACCTTCACCCGGCCCGCCGACAGGGTGCCGACCTCTCCCTAAAGGGAGAGGCGTTGACCCTGCACACCCACGGAAACAGGTCACACCCGTATCATTCCCCGGTGGCCGCGCCGTCACCTGCCGGCGACGACGACTTCCTCGTAGTCCGAAAACGCCTGCGGGGGCGGGAGTTGCCCTTCGCCTTCCAACGGGCCGGCGAGGTGCAGGAATCCGGTCAGTACCTCTGAAACAGCTTCCCCCACTTGGTATCGAGCGCCTCCCGGACGCGGCCGGAGCCGACGCACGGGTACCAGTACACGTCATGGTAGAGGATGGAGGCGAGGTAGGACCACGGCGCCAGCACCGTCCGCAGCAGCAGCTTCTCCAGTGGCTTGAGCGGCCCCCAGTAGATCATCTTCTGGCCGCGGCTGGCGAAGGTGTTCTGGGCGCGGTGGAAGCCGAAGTTGACCCCGATGAGGTCCTCGCCGACGACTTCGATCTCGGTCGGGTTTCCGCAGCCCAGGCCCCGCTCGTGCGCAATGCGGATGAAGTCCAGGGACATGGGGTCGAACCCCATCATCTTCGCCGCGATGGCGTCTATCGCCACCTGGTCGGCGCTCGCCAGGATGAAATCCTTCTCGTAGGGCACCATGCAGCGCGGGCCCGGGCCGTCGCCGGCGAAGGTGCCGTCCATGACCGCGAAGATGCCGGAATGGATCTCCTGCTGGATGGTCAGCAGGTCCACCAGGGTCTCGTGAATGACCGAGTGCGTCCAGTGGCGCCGCTCGTGCAGCAGCCCGCCGAAGGCGTTCTTCATGGCCCCGGTCATGGTGGTGAAGACGTGGGTCTTCATGGTCGGCAGGTGGATGATGTTCTCGCCCATCATGCGCTTGGGGAGGTGGATGCCGTCGGGGAAGATCTCGGGCAGCACCAGCATCTCGCCGCGCGGCTGGTAGATGATCCACTCTTCCGTCGGCTCGTAGAGGTGAATGTTGCGCAGGCCGTACTTCTCGATCACCGGCTTGTGCTTGTTGGCGACCTCGCCGCGCTTGGCGCTGACCACCACCGTGCGGTTGTGGCAGCCGTGAATCAGCTCGCGCTGGTAGCCGTCGTCGAGCATGGCCTTGATCACGCCCTCGAGCTGCCACGGCGCGGTCGAGCACGCCGGGTACCAGTGATGCCAGGAGATGTTGATCTTGAGCGCGGTGTCCTTATCCTTGGGCAGGTAACGTTCGTAGTCGGCCATGCGCATCAGGCGGCCGTAGTCGTCGAGCACGGTCTCGGGCGTGGTCTTCAGAATTGCCACTTTGGGTCGGGGCATGTGCGCCTCCCGGGGGCTAGGTGTAAAGCACCAGCCCCACCGCCGCCAGCCACAGCACCAGGTTCACCAGCATCGGCAGGTCCCCCAGCGCGATCCGCTCGGGTGCTCCCCCCTCCCGGCGCTGGTGGATGAGGTAGAGATAGCGGAAGATGCCGAAGAGGACGAAGGGCATGGTGTACACCAGGTTGTGGGTGTGGAACTTCTCCACCGTGTCGGGCGACATGGTGTAGAGAGCGTAGGCGATGACGGTGGAGGTGGTGGCCACCGCGATCATCTGGTCGAGCAGTTGGGGGCTGTAGTGGGCGAGGCTGGCGCGATGGTCGCCCGCGCCCGCCTCCAGCACCACCAGCTCGTGGCGGCGCTTGCTCAGCGCCAAGAACAGCGCCAGGAATATGGTCACCACCAGCAGCCACGGCGAGATGTCAACCGCAATCGCCGCCGCCCCCGCCGCCGCGCGAATCACAAAACCCACGGCGATGGACATGACGTCAACAATCGCCACATGCTTGAACCAATAGGTGTAGGCGAGATTGAGCGCGTAGTAGCCGAGCGCCAGCAGCCCGAACTCGGGGCGCAGTGCGAACGCCAGCGCCAGGCTCGCCACTGCCAGCGTCGGCGCCGCCGCCCACGCCAGCCTCATCGGCAGCCGCCCCGACGCCAGCGGCCGCAGCCGCTTCGACGGGTGGCGCCGGTCGCGCTCCAGGTCGCCCAGGTCGTTGAGCAGGTACACGCTCGAAGACAGCGCGCAGAACAGGGCGAACGCGGCCACCGAGATTGCGAGCATCCTCAAGTCGAGGAAGCTCTGCGAGAAGATGATGCCGGCGAAAACGATGCCGTTCTTCAGCCACTGGCGCGGTCGCAGCGCCTCGGCAACCGCTCGCGCGGTTTCGAGTGCTGTCTGCTGGGCCATGGGAACCGCCTAGCTCTGCCGCTCGCTCATCGGCGCCGCCTGCCCAGGCGATGCGAGCGACTACCAGTCTCTTCCACGGCAGGCGCCTTCTTTCCTCCAGCGGCGCCCGCCCGGCGCCGGCTTGGCAAAAGGAGCACCCGCCGCCGCACAGAAAGAGTCTGCGCCCAGCCGCTACCCCGACTGGCGGGCGATGTCCGCGGCCGCAGGCACGGGGTGCTGGATCGTGCTTCCGCGCGCCGCCTGCCATGCGTCTCCGGCGCGCTGGAGGGCGTTGCCATCATGCGTTGGTTGCTGGAGCGAATAGCCGGCGTCGCCTGCCACGGTCTGGACGCGCGTTCCCTCTGCGTCGGCGGAGAGGTCCTGCCCTTCTGCGGGCGGTGCACCGGGTTCTACATCGGCATCGCCGCCACGGCGCTCGCCCTTGCGGGCGCCGGTCGCCTGCGGCGGCATCGCCTGCCGTCGGCGCCGACGATTGCCCTGCTCTGCGTGCCGTGGGCGATGTCGGGGGCGGCGCGGCTGCTGGAGATGGGCGGGTACGATGTCGCAGGCAACCTCGGGCGCGCCCTCCTGGGCTTTGCGTGCGGCGCGAGCGCCACCATGCTGTTGGCGCCGCTGTGGGCGCGCGTGCTGTGGCCGCAGGGCTCACCCCCACGCCGCTCGGCGGCAGCCACTGTCGGGTTGGCCGCGCTCATGGCAGCGGTGGGATTGGCGGCGGTCGCAGGCATCCCACCCGCGGCGCGATATTACCTGGCGGCGGTCGCGACCGCAGTCGGATTCCTGACCGCCGCGACTGCGGTCAATGCGCTGGTGTTGGTGGCGATCATGGCGCGTGGGGACGGCGGCTTCCGACTCGTGCGAGCCGCGCTTCCGGCCTGCGCCGCGGCCGTCGAGATCGCCGGGCTGTCCATGATGGGGTCCTGGCTGCGGGTCTGGTGAGCGCGGGGACGCGCATACACATATCGCGAGGAGTCGAGAAATGAACTGTCCCAAGCACCCCGAGCGGCAGGCCGAGTTCATGTGCGCTGAGTGCGGGCGCGAGGTTTGCGCCGGCTGCATCGAGGATCGCGCCGGGAAATGCGTCTGCGGCGACTGCGCGGCCAAGCTGGGAACGGAAGCGGGCGGCGCACCGCCCCCGGAGCCGCCGGCGGCCCAGCCTGCGGCCGCCATCCCGTCGCAGTGGCCGCCCTCGGCGCCCCCTCCGCCACCCTATCGCCCCGCAGGGGTGGGGCCGAGCGGCGTCTCCATCGCCTCCATGGTCTGCGGCATCCTCAGCTTCGTCTGCTGCTGCGGCGGCGGGCTGAGTCTGGTGTTGGGCGTGACCGCGGTGATACTGGGCGCGATCGCCCTTGGTTCCGCCCAGCCCGAGCCGATGCGCGCGGCCGGCCGCCCCTATGCCATCGCCGGCATCATCACCGGCAGCCTGGCGATCGTGTTCTTCGTCTTGGCGATCATCGGCGCCATCGCCTTCAGGGAGCTGATGCCACAGTGGTTCCGGCGCCCGCTGCCGCCGCCGTTCCGGGTGTAGCCGCCACGGGGAGCAGGCGGTAGCCGCCGGCGCCGAGGGCGCGCGTGCCAACGATATGACAACTCACCCCGTGACTGATTTCCATACTCACGCTTTCCCCGACCGCGTGGCCGCGAAGGCGATGGAGGTGCTCGAAGGCACCTATGAG
This sequence comes from Armatimonadota bacterium, assembly GCA_035527535.1. Taxonomy (NCBI): domain Bacteria; kingdom Bacillati; phylum Armatimonadota; species Armatimonadota bacterium. The sequence continues at coordinate 905 of DATLAK010000140.1, read as the reverse complement.
GCGTCGAGCCACAGCGATGCCACGCTCGCGGGCCTGCGGCGCTCGATGGCGGCGGCGGTGATAGTTCACTCGGTGGTAGTGCCGGTGGCGACCTCGCCTGCGCAGGTGCGCTCCATCACCGACTGGGCGGCCGCCAACTCGGGGCCCGACCTCACCATCTTCGGCTCCCTGCACCCCGCCATGGATGACCCGGCCGCCGAGGTTGCCCGCATGCGCGAGCTGGGCCTGCGCGGTGTCAAGTTCCACTCGGAGTTCCAGCGATTCCACCCCGATGAAGAGCGCATGTTTCCGATCTACGACGCCCTGCGCGCGGCGGGGATGATCGCCTTCTTCCATGCCGGCAATGAGATCAAGGCGCTGCCCGAAGTGCGGGCCACCCCGGGTCGCATCGCCCGCGCGCTCGACGCGTTCCCCGGGATGACGGTGATTGCCGCTCACATGGGGGCCTACCTGCAATGGGACGAGGTATGGGAGTTCCTGGTCGGCCGCGACCTCTATTTCGACACCAGCTTCTGCCTGCACAAGCTGGGCACCCAGCGGTTCGTGGACATCGTCCGCGCCCACGGGGCGCAGCGCGTCCTCTTCGGCACCGACTCGCCGTGGGCGGATCAGGCGACGGCGCTCACCGCCCTCCGCGCCCTGCCGCTGAGCGACGACGAGCGGCGCCTGATTCTGCACGACAACGCCGCCAGGCTGCTGAAAAACGGGGACTGGCTATAGATTCCTCCGGGAATCTGTTGCCTGTCCCTGTTTTTCCCTGCACTCTAACCCAGATTATGCATTCCGAGCGTGAAGAGCTCACCCAACGGGTGTGTCATCCCGAGCAACGCGAGGGATCCCCTACCGGGGTTGCTCGCGGCTGGAATCGCTGATCTTGCGCATCCCCGATAGGGGATTCCTCGGGC
>DATLAK010000139.1 GCA_035527535.1 Armatimonadota bacterium | reverse complement strand
GCCCGAGGAATCCCCTATCGGGGATGCGCAAGATCAGCGATTCCAGCCGCGAGCAACCCCGGTAGGGGATCCCTCGCGTTGCTCGGGATGACACACCCGTTGGGTGAGCTCTTCACGCTCGGAATGCATAATCTGGGTTAGGTGTGGCACAGCCGCCCTCGGCTGTGTCCGGTTCCGTTGCGCCCTCCCGTTCGCCGCCGCCGCGGTGATCCCCTGCGGCGCGCGCGCGGCGTGAAGGAGCACCAACCAGGCAGGCAGAAAGCAAGTGCCGGGGGCGCTTCGGGGGTCGCGGCCTCCGTCCGGGTGTTCCGCAGTTCTCGTGCCCCCAACCGTTTGCCGGAGTCCGAGAGCGCCGGTCGTCCGAGAGGATGCGGTGAAAGACTTCTTCATCAGCTACAACAGCGCGGACCGGGTGTGGGCGGAGTGGATCGCGTGGCAGTTGGAGGAGGCCGGATTCACCACCATGCTCCAGGCCTGGGACTTCCGGCCAGGCTCCAGTTTCGTCCTCGAGATGGACCGCGCCGCCACTGAAGCCGCGCGCACCGTCGCCGTTCTCTCTCGCGATTACGTGGAGGCGCTTTTCACCCAAGCTGAGTGGGCTGCCGCTTTCGCCCAGGATCCAACAGGCGAGAAAGGCACCCTGCTGCCGGTGCGCGTCCGGGAGTGCGACCCGAGAGGGTTGCTGGCGCAGGTCATCTACATTGACCTTGTAGGGAAGGACGAGCGGAGCGCCAGCCGCACCTTGCTCGAAGGTGTACGGCTCGGCCGCGCCAAGCCCACAACAGCGCCTGCCTTCCCCGGGCAGGCCGCGCGCTCCGTCGCCGAACACCCGCACTTTCCCGGAGCATTGCCCGCGACCTGTCACCTCCCCCACCCCCGCAACCGCAACTTCACCGGGCGGAAAGACCTTCTCAAGCGCCTGCGCGAGGCGCTGACCTCGGGCACGCCTGCCGCGCTGACTCAGGCCATTCACGGCCTCGGCGGGGTGGGCAAGACGCAGCTTGCGCTGGAGTACGCATACGCTCACGCGGCTGATTACGACATCATCTGGTGGGTGCGCTCAGAGGAGCCGGCGGCGCTGGCCAGCGAGTATGCATCCCTCGCCGGGCCGCTCGGATTGCCCGAGAAAGATGCCACCGACCAACGCGAAATCGTCGAGGCGGTCCGCCGGTGGCTCGATAAGCGCGACGGGTGGCTGCTGGTCTTCGACAACGCGGCGGAGCCGACCGACCTTCAGGGCTGCTTGCCGCAGGGGGCCGGCGGGCACGTCATCATCACCTCTCGCAACCTGGCATGGGGTGCGGTCGCGCGTCCGCTGCAAGTGAAGGTATGGAAACCGGCGGAGTCGGTGAAGTTCCTGCTCAAGCGTACCAAACAGAAGGACCGGAAGGCAGCCAGCGCGCTGGCGGAGGCCCTGGGTGACCTGCCGTTGGCCCTGGAGCAGGCGGCGGCGTACATCGAAGCCACAGGCGCGACACTCGCGAGCTACGTTGAGCTCTTCAAGGCTCGACACGAAGACCTCTGGGCAAAGGAGAAGCCGCCTCTGGATTACCCCGCCACCGTGGCCACCACGTGGTGTCTGGCCATGGACCGGCTGTGTGACGAGTCGCGCGCCGGTGCGGGCCTATTGAACCTCTGCGCTTTCCTGGCGCCTGATGACACCCCGTGCGACCTTCTGCGGCAGGGCGGAAAGCACTTGCCGGAACTGCTGGCTGCCCCGGCGGGAGACGAGTTGGCGTTCAATGAGGCTGTGGCAGCCCTGCGGCGCTACTCCCTGGTCGAGGTCGGCGACGACGCCCTGTCGGTGCACCCGCTGGTGCAGGCGGTGACCCGTGACCGCCTGCCCGACGATGCCCGCAAGACATGGGTCGAGGCCGCCGTGCGCCTGGTGAACCAAGCCTTTCCGTATGACAGTGATGACGTGCGGACCTGGCCCACGTGCTCGCGCCTGCTGCCCCATGCGCTGTCGGCGGCGGAGCACGCGGAGGCGCTTGCGGCGGCTCCGGACGCAACCGCGCGCCTGCTGAACGAGTCGGGGGCGTACCTTAGGGGACGCGCGCAGTTCGCTCAGGCGAGGACCGCCTTCGAGCGCGCGCTGGCGATTGACGAGAAGGCATTCGGCCCCGACCATCCGCAAGTCGCCGTAGTCGCCAACAACCTCGGCAGCGTCCTGCAAGACCAGGGCGACTTGGCGGGCGCGCGGGCGCACTTCGAGCGCGCGCTGGCGATTGACGAGAAGGCATTCGGCCCCGACCACCCGAAGGTGGCGATCCGGATCAACAACCTCGGCCTTGTCCTGCAAGCCCTGGGCGACCTGGCGGGCGCGCGGGCGCACTTCGAGCGCGCGCTGGCGATTGACGAGAAGGCCCACGGCCCCGACCATCCAGAGGTTGCCACGGACGTCAACAATCTCGGCCTTGTCCTGCAAGACCTGGGCGACCTGACCGGCGCGCGGGTGCACTGCGAGCGGGCGCTGAGGATACTCCGGGAGTTCCTGGGGGAGGACCATCCCAAGACGGTGCTGGTGCGGAACAACCTGGAGGCCCTGCAGGAGCTCCGTTCTTAGGCTGCGCGGGCATGAACCTCCCCGCCGAATCTGCAGATGGATGTGGAACCCCGACTGGTCGGGGTTGAATAGGCACTGCCGAGCGGTGCCCACACAGCCGAGGCGGCTGTGCCACATGAGGCCGGAAGCCGCTTCGAGCCGCCTTGATGCCAAGAACGGAGCTCCTGAGAGGCCCTCGACGCGTGAGGCGCCGCCGCGGAGGCATACCAAGATCCTTCGCCGGCGCTCAGGATGACAGCGTCGTCGCCGTATGTCGTCGCGGGGCCGTGTGCCTCTTTCCCCACCAAAGCGCCCGACGATTCCCTGTTGGCGCGACCACCCGATCGTGGAACGACACCGGTGTGATGTGGGCGGGCGACTACCTCCGCGGCTTCCAACTGGCGGCGGGGGCGGTGGCGTTCTCGGTCGCGCTGGCGGCGCTGATCGGGCGCTGGGTGAGCGCGGATGAGAACTGGCCGGGAGTGCTGGTGCGCGCCGCGCTGGTGACGGCGTTGAGCGCGTGCGCGCTGCGGCGGCTGGGCACGGCGTGGTATTGGCTGATGCTGCCGCTGGTGCTGGCGCCGGCGGGGCGGTGGCGGTGGGGACGCGGACGCGGGGGTTCCATCGCCGAGGGTGAACTGCAGAGCGGATTGGCCGACGCGTGGGAGCTGGCGGCGGAGCAGCCCCTTAACCCCGCGGTGCGCCTGCACCTGGGACGGGCGCTGCTGGCGACCGGGCAAATCGAGGCCGGGCTGGCGGCCCTCGATGAAGCGGTCACGCTGGCGGACGAGGCCGATCGCCCCGCAGTCAGCCGGCTGGCGGCGACGGCTACACAGGAATTCGTGGTCTATTGCCCGCGCTGCGGCCGCCCCAACCGCGCGCACGCGGGCGCCTGTCGCGGCTGCGGCGGCGCCCTGAGCAGGCGCGGCGCGTCACGCCTCTTGCTGTGCCTGTGCCGCCCGGCGCTGCGCCGGTTGCGCCCTCGTGTTTGACCGGCCGCGCCGCCTGCCGGGGGCGCTCGGATACCTGCTGAATCCGGTCACCCCTCGCTCCAGCGAGGCGCGTCCTAGATGTCGGCGGCGAACCCTTGCCGAGGCAGCGCTAAGTTGAGATGGAGCGCTCGTCGGGCTCCGGCTCCTCGGGGTGGATGTAGCTACCGCCGGTTCCCGGCTCGATCGTCACCGGCGAGCCCATGACCGCCCGCCGCACCAGGATGGTGGCGGCCGCCGGAGGTCCGGCGCCGGCGATGCGGACGACGATGGACTCGGGGCCCTTGGCGCGGCTGAGCACGATTACGGTCTGCCCCTCGCTGCGGGTGCGGCGCACCTCGGGGTCGCCCAGCGCCGTGCGGTAGAACCGCTCCAGGGTGTCGAGCGCGGTGGTGCTGGTGAATTCCGCCGACGCGAGCTTCCATTCGTCGCCCTTGGGCGGCTTCAGGCGCCACAGGCTCGACTCTTTCTCGCGCGCGCCGGCGAAGGCGGCGACGCCCAAGTCGTCGGCGGTCGCCCGGGCGGGGCCGGTGATGGTGACGATACCGGCGTCAGTGTGCAGCTCCTCGACGCGGGGCTGGGGCGGCGCGGGGGCTTCGGGTAGAGCGGCCGCCACCGCGAACGTCAAAACCATCACCGCGACTACAACCGACAGGCCGATCAGAGCTCTGGGGGACATGGCTTTCCTCCCGATCTTGTGTGGATGCGGCGCTGCGACGAGGGTCGCCCGGCCAGCGGCGGCCGAGCGACACCGAAAACAGTAGTTGGTGTGGTGTCTATTGCAGGTAGTCCTTGAGCTTCTTGCTGCGTCCGGGCTGCTTGAGCTTCTTGAGGGCCTTGGCCTCGATCTGGCGGATGCGCTCGCGGGTGACCTTGAAGTGCTGCCCCACCTCTTCGAGGGTGCGGGCGTAGCCGTCGTCGAGGCCGAAGCGCAAGCGGATGACGTCGCGCTCGCGCTCGGTGAGGTCGTTGAGGACGTCGTCAATCTGCTCGCGCAGCACCAGGGTGCTGGCGGCGTCGTCGGGGGAGACGGCGTCGGAGTCCTCGATGAAGTCCCCGAGGTGACTGTTCTCTTCCTCGCCGATGGGGGTTTCCAGGGACAGCGGCTCGGGGGCGATGCGGATGATGTCGCCCACGCGCATGACCGCTTTCTCCTTGTCCCCGCGGGTGGCGAAGGGCCCCTCCATGTGCTCGGCGATCTCCTCCAGGGTGGGCTCGCGACCGAGCTCCTGGAGCAACTGGCGGGAGACCTTGATGAGCTTGTTGATGGTCTCGACCATGTGCACCGGGATGCGGATGGTGCGCCCCTGGTCGGCGATGGCGCGGGTGATAGCCTGGCGAATCCACCAGGTGGCGTAGGTCGAGAACTTGAAGCGCTTGCGGTAGTCGAACTTCTCGACCGCGCGGATGAGGCCGATGTTGCCCTCCTGGATGAGATCGAGGAAGGACATGCCGCGGCCGCTGTACTTCTTGGCGATGCTGACCACCAGGCGGCGGTTGGCCTCGATCAGGCGCTGCTTGGCGGCTTCGCCCTCGGTCATGATGGCGCCCGCCCACGCCGACATGGAAACGACTTCGTTCGCGCAGGCGTCGGCGGCCTCGGCCACGAGTTCGACGGTGGGTTCGGCGCCGAGCTGGCGGCGCAGCCGACGCCGCCCGCCGATCACGCGCAGCGCCTTGCGCAGGTGGCGTTCCGACTTGCCGAGGATGACCTCCATGTCGTAGCGATGGGGGTCGAGCTCATCCCTGCCCACTTCGTCCTCGGTGCGCGCCCCCACGCGGAACTCGTCCCATACCTTGCGGGCAAACAGCGCATCGCGCACCTTCTTGAGGGTGAGCTCGCGCAGAATCTTCTCGTAGGTGACGCGCCGCTTGCGGCTCTCGGTGAGTCCGCGCTGGACTTCCGCACGGGTCAGGCGCCCGCCGCCATCCTCGCTGCGCGCGTACTCGCGCAGCAGCACCGCCTGCCGGGCGCCGATGTCGCGCAGCCGCTGCTGCAGCATCGCCTTGAACGCGTCGAGCGCCTGTTCCGGCGTCGGCTCCTCCGCCGCCTGGCGCGCACCGAGACGCTTGAGCGCCTCCTCCAACAGCTCCACCCGCTGGCGCATGGCCCGGTCCGTGACCTGGGCGATGGCGCCATAGATCTCCCGCAGCTTGGTTTCTCTGCCCAGGTGCTGGACGGTGTAGTCCCAGACGCGCTGCGCCCGTCCCAGCAGGGTCGCGCATTCTAGTTTCTTGGCGAGCGCGATCTCTTCCTTCGACGACAGCAGGGGCACCCGCCCGATCTCGCGCAGGTACATGCGCACCGAGTCGTCCGGCGGTATGCCCTCGGACGGCTCGTCCTCGCGCGTGGTCTCGCGACTCCGCGATGGAGGCTCCTCGGGTGAGGGGATGTCTTGCACCCGCTCGATGACCTGGATGCCCTCGTCGGCCACCGCCTGCAGGATCAAGTCTATGTGGTCGGGATCCACGTCGTCGGTCAGCGTGTCGTTGATTTCTGCATAGGTGAGCACGCCGCCGCGCTTGCGGCCCTGCTCCAGCAGTCTCTGGACCTCTTCCGTTTCTCGCAGGTCCACTTCAGCCATCAGTCATCACCCTCAGCCACCCGTGCACCGGCGCTTCGCGCCCGCCGGGCGGCGACGCCGCAAGGCGGGGCTCGCGTGTCAGCCCACCGCCTCGCCCAGGCTGCGCCGGCCCGTGACCTGGGACCGCCGCCGCCTGAGCTCCGTCAGCTCCTGCAGTTCCTCCCGGCTCAATTCCGCGGTCTCGGATTTGTCCAGCAACTGCCGACAGCGCCGCGCGTCACGCCACTCGCACAGGCGCTCGACCGCCTGCCTCAGATCGGCCTCCGGTTCGGCGGCGCCGTCATCCGCCAGCGCCAGCTCCGACAGCAACGCGCACGCTTCTTCCCGCTGCTCCTGCGCGAGCATGGCCTCGATGTCCGGAGCGCCCGCGATCTCGATTCTCTCCTTCATCAGTTCGAAGATCTGGCGGTGGAGGCCGTCGCCGAAATCGGACCCCGACACCTCCGCTGCCAGCCACCTGCCGGCGGCCTCGCTGTGCAGCATCGCCGCCAGCACCTGGCGCTCGACGCGCGTCGGCGCGCCCAGCGGAGCCGCCGCCGGAGGGTCCGGGGACCTGGCCCCGGAGGTGAGCTTTCGCAGTTCGCGGTGCATCGCCTGCTCCATCAACTTGACACGCTCGAGATTCGGCTGGCAGCACCGCTCCGCCAGCCGCCGCACGTAGTGCGCCTGCGCCACCGCGTCCCTCACCCTCGCCAGCACCTGTACCGCCTCCTGCATCACCCCCAGGCGTCCCTCCTCGGTGTCCGGGTGGCTCTCCGCAATCACCGCCAGGCGATAATCCACGGCCGCCAGCGCCTGCTCCAGTTCCCGGGCGAAGGCCTCAGCACCGCCCTCGGCCAGGAAGGAATCGGGGTCCTGGTCCTCTGGCAGGCGCACCACTCGCACCTCCAGCCGCGCCGCCTCGAACAGCTCGTGGCTGCGCAGCATCGCCTTCATCCCGGCCGAGTCGCTGTCAAACGCCGCGTACACCCGCCCGGTATGACGGCGCAGCAGCTCCAGGTGTTCGGCCGTCAGCGCCGTGCCCAACGTCGCCACCGTTTCCGCATACCCCGCGGCGTGGCAGGCGATGGCGTCGAAATACCCCTCGACCACGATCGCTCGCTCGCGCTCGCCCATGGCCTTGCGCGCCTGGGGGAAGCCATAGAGCGTCCGCCCCTTGCGGAACAGCGCCGTCTCGGGCGAGTTGATGTACTTGGCCTCGTCGCCCTCGAGCAGGCGCCCGCCAAAGCCGACGATACGCTCCTGACCGTCTAGGATCGGGAACATCACCCGCCCGCGGAAGCGATCGTAGCAGCCGTCCCCGCGCGGCCGCGCTACGCACAGGCCGGCCTTCTCCACATCGGCATCCCGGCAGCCCATTTGGCGCAGGTGACGGTACAGACGGTCCCATTCGGGCGGCGCCCAGCCGATCCCAAAGCGGGCGATCAAGTCATCCGTAATCCCGCGCTTCCGCAGGTACTCGAGCGCGTGCGGGCTCTCCTCGAGCCGCCGGCGGAAGAACTCAGCCGTATCCGCGTTGATCCGCTCCAAGAGGTCCCTGATCCCGCGGGCGCGGTCGCTCTCGCGGTGACCCTTGAGCTCCACCCCCAGCCGCTGCGCCAGGCGCTGCGCCGCCTCGGGGAAAGTGAGATTCTCCGCGCGCATCAAGAAATGAAAGACATTCCCCCCGGCGCCGCACCCGAAGCAGTGCCACAGCCCCTTGTCCGCATCAACCGTGAACGACGGCGCCTGGTCCGGGTGAAAAGGGCACAAGCCGGCCAGGCGCTTGCCTTGTTTGCGGAGCCGGACATGCGGCGCGATGATCTCGACGATGTTCGTCCGCTCCCGTATATCGTCTACGCTATGGGCTGCCCGGGAGTCGGCCATTGGTATAGCCTGCGCGGCGCTTGGACGATGAACGGGCGGAGGGGCCGCCCGTGCAGACTAGAGTTCGGCGGGCTGCCGCCGTTCCCTCTTGTGGGGGGCGGCGTTTTCGCGCCTACGCACGCTCGCCGTGCCACCCGTGTGCGCTCTTGCGCACAAGGGCGCTGCTTCACCAGCCCCGGCTCGGGGCGCCGCCGATCCCCCCGCCCGCGCCTCAATCCACCGCAACCGGCTTGCCCCGTTTCAGCGATCGGTTGGCGGCGACGGTGACGGCGAGGGTCTTGACCGCGTCACCGTAGGGCGACATGATGCCGGCGGGGTTGCCGCCGCGCACGGCTTTGATGAAGGCCATGTCCTCGGCCGCAAAGATATCTCCCTCGCCCTTGATCTCGACCGTGTCCTTGCCCACGCGCATCACGCGCACCGTGTGCTCCCAGCCCGTGAACTGCGCCGCCACGTCGTTGGCGTACACGTTGAGCGACACCCCGCCCGCCGCATTCGACGAGCACGACGCCCACAGGTTGGCGATCGCGCCCCCCGCGAACTTGATGTTGACGACGCTCGCGTCCTCGATATCATAGGTGTCGGGCGTGCCGGTATTGAAGCCGGTCGCCCCGTAGGCATGTACCTCCACCGCGTCGCCGCACAGGAACCGTGCCAGGTCCACCGTGTGCGTCACTTGCTCCAGGAACTGGCCGCCGCTCTTGCGTTTCTGCACCCACCAGGTCCAGATGCCGATGTCCGGGCGCGGGCGGGGGACGCCGCCGATCCAGCCGCCGGTGACGAGGACCGGGGGATCCCGCTCCAGCAGCCGCCGCACCGTGAGCACGCCGCGGCGGTAGCGATTCATGTAGCCGGCGCAGGTGATGAGGTGCTTGGCTTCCGCCCCCGCCGCGATCTCCCGGGCCTGGGCGAGATCGAGATTGATCGGCTTCTCGACGAAGAAGGGAAGGCCGCGTTCGATCAGTTCGAACTCGGCGCCATGGGCGAACGGCGGCAGGCACACGTAGGCGGCGTCGAGCTCGACGCGCTCCAGCATCTCCCGCGCCGATTTGAAGATGGGCGCGCGGTAGTGCTCGGCGACGGCGCCGGTGCGCACGGGGTCGGCATCGCAGAACGCCGCCACGCTCACGTCACGCAGCTTGCTCAGCGCCTCGGCATGGGCCCGCGCCATTCCGCCGGCGCCGACGAAACCGACTCGCATCTTGGCTGGCATGGGACTTCGTTCCCTCCCCCGGAGTGCGCTGCCTCGCCTGGTCAGCGCCGCCTGTGCACACTCGCCGTCGGGGGTATCATTCAATGGCCGCGCCCCTGGCACCTGCCGCGCGGACGACCCCGACCAATGGACATTCCCCGCCCTCGCGATGCCCCGCCGTGGCATGATCGGGCCCCGCTTGTCGCCTGCCCGGCGGCTATGCTATCATCCTGGCAGTCGGCGGCAGCGCGCTGTGCCGCCGACTGCCAGGTACGTCCCAGGAGGTGCTTAACATGTCCCTCGTGTGGTTGATCCGCTGCTCGTTCATCGGCGCGCTAGTGGTAACGGTGCTTGCGCCCGGATGCGGAAAACCGAAGGGCGAGCAAGCCTCGCCGCCCGTGCGCCGCACCGCCACCCCAGCGCCAGCCGGGACCGGGCCCGGGTCGGGCCTCGCCGACAAGGCCAAGGCCGTCGAACAGGCGCGCAAGCTCGGCACCGGGACCGAACAGCCGCTGGTGACCACCAGCTCGGGCCTGCAGTACATTGAAGTGGTCGAGGGCAGCGGCAAGCAGGTCCAGAAGGGCAGCGTAGTTGATGTGGACTACACCGGATGGCTGGTGACCGGCTTCGTGTTCGATAGCTCCCTTCAGCGCCGAGAGTCCTTCAGCTTCAAGGTCGGCGCCGGCAACGTGATCAAAGGCTGGGACGAGGGGCTGGTCGGCATGAAGGCGGGAGGCATCCGCAAGCTGATCATCCCCGCCGAGCTCGGATATGGGGACCGGGGCACGCCCAGCATTCCACCCGGCGCCACCCTCATTTTCGAGGTCATCGCCCGCCGAGTGCTGTAGCGCCTCGATGTCGAGCGCGCAAGGTCGCACCACCGGGAAGCGCCTCCCTACCGCCCCGGCCGGTAGAAGCGATAGATCACCAGGCGCGAGTTGTGGGCCGGCCCCTGGCGGTCGTGGAACCACTGTGCGTCGAGGCTGGTGTGGGGGCTGACCAGCGCCTCCGCCCACAGGTAGTAGGGGTGCTCCTCGACGGTCACGACGAGCCGGGGATCAGCGGTTTCGCCGCGGGCAGAGATGCGGTGCTCGTAGAAGTTGCGCTGGAGCCCCGCTTGCCAGTAGGTGCGCGTTCTCACCGCCACCACCTCGCCCACCGGTTCGGCGGATGCGGCCGGCTCCGCGCAGCGGGCGAACCCAAAGCGCCCGCGAGCAACAGGCGCCTGCACCGCCAGCCCCTCGGGGGTGCGGGTGTAGTCGAAGCCGACCCGGCCCAGGGTGCGGGTGATGGTGTCGCTGGGGAAGGCGATCATGACGCCGGTGTAGGCCGGTTCGCCCCGGCGTTTCTCGTAGAGCGCGCCCGCGGTGTAGCCGGCGTGGGTCAGGCCCAGGTAGATATCGCAGCCCTCGCGCGCCGGGCCACCCAGGGGCGCCTGGCGAGAGGCGATCCCTCCCGCCCGCGCCTCGAAGCGCAGGTCGCCAAGGTCGCGCCGGTAGAACGCGTAGTCCTCGATGGCATTAGCGGCGCCGTTGGGACGGCACCCGTCGAAGCCCCAGGCGATGCCGGTGAAATGCGCGCCCAGACCGCGGTCGTGCGCGTATTCGAGCGCGAGCACGGCCCCGCTGTAGCCGGTGCGAAAACGCCCCTGCAAGTCCGCCACCCCCGGCACCTGGTCGAAAACGGCGATGGCGTCGGGATAGGGGAAGCGCAGATAGCGCACCTTGCCGATGCGCAGACTCGCGGCGAGCGCGGAGTGGGGTCGGGTGTAGAAGCCATAGCCCTCGATGTAGGCCTCATCGAGGTTGGGCGCCCAGCCGTCGAGGCGGTCCAGCTCACGGTTGTGGCGGGCGAGCAGGTGCGCGCGCAGACCGGGGCCGAGGTCCACTTCCCCTTCGGCGATGAGGTTGCGGGGGGTGAAGTGATCGTCCCAGACGCGCGCGCCGACGCTGAGCTCCCAGTGGCCGTTGCCGTGGCCGACGGTGGGCAGCCACCGGCCAGGCGGCTTCGATCCCGCCACCCTGCCGGCGGGCAAACCCGCAGGCTCGAAGCGGGGCACGGCGTCTGCGCCCGCCACGCCGCCGCCGCGGAAGCCCAACACTGCCGTCAGACCGAGCATCGCCAGCAGCGTCGCCAGCAGCCTCACCATGACACCCTCCGGGGTGAAGCGACTTGCGCGCATGGGTGCAACCGGGTGACGCGGAGATGCGGGTTCGGCGCGCCTCATGTCGGCGGCGATTCTAGCACGCGGGGCGGACCGGGTCAACGCGCCGCAGGCGCATGAAGGAGCTGGCGGTACCGCGCGCTGGCCCGGTGGGTAGATCAGACCCGCCACCCTGCCGGCGGGCGGGTCTCCCTCAGCGCGCGGTGTACTGCAAGAGGCCTTCGTATAGAGGCTGCCCGGCGAATCTGGCAAAGACCAGCACCGGCCCGGGCGACACCGCTACCTTGCCGGTGAAGCGCGCCCCCTCGGCGGGCAGACGCGAAAACGAGCCGCCGCTCGCGACCACTACTTCCTCGGCCCTGGGAACGGTGAGCGAAAACTCAACCGCGTTGCCTGCCGGAAGCGTCTGTGAAAGCGCCTGCTCAAGCCGGCAGCTGCGCGTCAGGAAGGAGCCGTAGGCTTTGGGAAACCCGCCGTCGCTTGCGCTGCCAGAGCGGGCTTGGACGGTGTAGTCCAATGCCCATGCGTAGTCATCGCCGGGGTCGTCTTGCCGGCGCGCGAAGACCCGCAGAACATAGGCGCCTGCGGACGGAAACCGTGCGTGAATGACGAAGCTTTCCGCCTCCCGCTGCGTGAAGGTGTAGCCGTCCTCCACTTCCCGTCCGTCTCGATAGAGGGCCGCCACTAACACGGTTTCCGCAGGAGCGCCGATAGTGACGGTCAGGGGGCCATCCGTCTCAATGGTCGCTGAGTCGTGGCTCACCAGCCGCAGGCCGCACTCGAAGAACGCTGGTCGCACGCGGACGCGTTGGAGATACTCGTCCTTCGAGATGGGCCAAGCCAGCAACTGCCAGCTCGGGTTTTCCGGGAAGTGATCGTAGACAAAGATCTCCGGCGGAGTCAGGAAGTAGTGGGGGCAGAACTTCCACGCGAATGCGCCTTGCTGGTCACGATGACCGGCGCCCCACGAGCAGTCCACCAACTGCCACCGGCCTTCCACCTCCACCGCGTTCCAGGCGTGGTTCACCCACGGGCCCGATTCGTCGGGGAGCCCGGGCCTGAACTTGCTGGAGTGCCCGAAGATGATCTCCGCTTTCATCCCCGCCGCCTCCGCGAGGGCTTTGAACAGGACCGCATAGCCCAGGCAGATGTCGCTGCGGCGAGTGAGCACGACTTCCGGATCGCGACTGCTGGCCTCCAGCGAGACGTCGTAGGCGATATTGCGGGTGATCCAGCGGAAGATGGCCCGGGCTTTCTCCCGGTCGGTGCGAGCCGGTTCGACCAGATAGGCGGAAAGCCATGCGACATCGCCGGTGACCGACGCCGGAGCCGCCAGCGCGTGGGCGTCAATGGCGGCGAACTCATCCGCCGTCTCCTCGGCCCTGGCCGGCGACACCGCGCACACCGTCCCCAGCGCCAACAGCGCCCCAACGACCCATCGCTGCATCAACGCGCCACTCCCATTCAATTCTTCCATGTGCACGGGGAATGCCACCACGCGTATCCGGCTGAGAGGGCTTGCCTGTTGGCAGTGTGGCGGGCGGAGCAGTGCGCCCCAGGCGCGCAAAGACGGCTGGAGACTTGGAACTGCGCTGGAAGACGTTTCGGCGGCCAAGGTGCGATTGCAGCAGCCGCACGCGCCTGGGTAGTAGCATCACCGGGTGCGCGCAGAGGCGACGCGCGGTCGGGAGGCGGAGACCGCAAGCGGCAGGAGCACGACTGACGAGGCGGGAGAGCGGTAGCTGCGCGGAGGTGGTACCCCTGACAGGATTCGAACCTGCGATTCAGGCTCCGGAGGCCTGCGCCTTATCCTCTTGGCCACAGGGGCGCCCAGATGCGCCGGCCCATTCGACTCCGCTGGCCAAGTCGCTGCCGACGCGCACTAGGATTATAGGCGCCACCCGCCGAGGTGTCAACGCGAACCGCGCCGGGGGAATGCGCGGCGCTGATTGCCAAGGCGGGCGCTGGGTGCTATAATTGCAGTGGTTGCGCAGCCGGACATCAGCGGTTCGGCTGCGCTGCCTTGAGCGGCGCCAGGGGTGCCGCCGTGGATGAATCAGGAGGCTGCTCGAGCATGCCCACGTACGAATATGAATGCAACCGCTGCGGAGAGCGCACTGAATTGCAGCAGCGGGTGAGCGACCCGCCGCTGAAGAAGTGCGGCAAGTGCGGCGGGCAGGTGCGCAAGCTAGTGTTCCCGGTTGGGGTCATCTACAAGGGCTCGGGGTTTTATACCACCGATTACGCCCGCAAGGGAGCCAGCCGGGACGACGACGGCAACGGCAAGAAGGATACCAAGCTCGACTCCAAGGACCAGCCGTCCACGGCGACGAAGACCTAACCCGGATTATGCGTGCGGCTTCGGGGATGTCATTCCGAGGAAGCGACGCGACCGAGGCTTGCCCGCCTACGGAGGGCTTGCGCGCCGAAGGCGGGAATCCCCTACCAGGGATGCCCAAGGGCAACCATTCCAGCCGCGAGCAACTCCCTCTGGGAAGGCGTTGCCTCCCCAATCCCTCTGGGGAAGGCGTTGCCTCCCCAACGGGAAGGCAGAGCCTCGGGAAGGCAGAGCCTCGGGATGACAGAGCCACCCGGTAGGGGATCCCTCGCGTTGCGGCTAGGTCGCGGAGCGACCGCCGTGTCCCTAGGTCAGAGACCGGGATGGCGGCCCAAGGTGGCTAGGTGGCTCCGCCACCGCCACGGCGGTCTGCAGAGCAGACCTAGCCGCCTAGCCAGCGGCCCTCCGGGCTTAGCCACTCGGGATGACGCACCCGTTGGGTGAGCGCCTCACGTTGACAATGCATAATCCGGGCTAAGTGCCTATCTTAGAATTCACACTCCACGGGCATGTCATTCCGAACGAAGTGAGGAATCTCGGTTCGGAACGAGATCCCTCGCTGCCGCTCGGGATGACAGTAAGTGCGAGTGGCGAGCAGGCTCACGTGATCCTCATCCTGCGCGATCGCTTCGTGCTGTACGAGCGGGACCGCGCCCGAAACCGTACCCTGCGCGAGTGACCGCCGGTCAGCTTGACCCATGATCGCCTCCTTCGAGCCCATTAGTGGCGTCAAACATCCGGCCCTGCGGCGCGCCCGCGCCCTCGCCACCCCGGCCGGCCGCGCCCGAGCCCAGCACTTCCTGATTGAGGGCGAAAGCATGCTGCGCCAGGCGCTGGCGGCGAAGGTCGGCGTCACGGACGCATTCCTCCTCGCGGACGCGGAGGTCGAAACCTCCCTGGTCGAAGCTCTGACGCAGGCGCGGTGCTATGTCCTGCCCCGCAGCCTGATGACCAAGATCCTGGGCACCGGCTACGACACCGCGATCACGGCGGCGGCGGTGGTGCCGATGCGACCGGCACCGATCGAGGCGCTGGCGGCCGGCGGCGGCCCGCTGCTGGTATGCGAGCGCGTCCAGGACCCGCGCAACGTCGGCGTCCTGCTGCGCACCGCCGAGGCCGGCGGCGCGCACGGCGCGGTGCTGAGCGCGGACGGCGCCGATCCCTTCTCGCGCGCGGCGGTGCGCTCCACCACCGGCTCCATCCTGCGTTTGCCCTTCGCCATCAGCCGCGACCTGGCGACCGACCTCGGACGCTTGCGTGAGGCCGGTCTGCGCATCATCGCGACCTCGGCGCGCGGGCGCACCCCGATCGCTCTGGCCCACCTCGATCGCGACTGCGCGATCATCGTCGGCAACGAGAGCGAAGGGCTCTCTCTCGAGACGCGGCGACTGGCCGACGACACCGTCGCCATCCCCGTGGCCGGGGGTGCGAGTTCGCTCAATGTCACCGTCGCCGCGGGCATCCTGCTCCACGAATGCCTCCGCGGCGCCGCAACGGAGGACTGACATGCCTGGCGTGAGTCACTCGCAGGGATCGCGCATCGGCTTTCGCACCGCCGGGTTTGCGTCGTGGCCCATTGAGCGGGCGCTGCGGGCGCTGGCCGACATCGGGTACGGCTCAGTCGAGCTGTGCCTGGAGCACCCCGAGACGCGGCCCGGCGACATGACTCCGGCGCGCTGCCGGGAGGTCGCGGCTCTGCTGCGCGACCTGGGGCTGCGGCTGTCCTCGGTCAGCTACCACGGCGACCGCCGCCCCGCGCAGGAGCAGGCGGAGAGCCACCTGCAAGCGGAGGAGGTGGCGGAACGGCTGCAATGCCCGGTGCTCGTGCTCAACACCATGCGCCGCGAGCCGGGGCGGGAGGCGGAGCAGATGGGGGAGGCGGTCGCCCTGGCGCGGCGCCTGCTCGAGCGCGGCCGGCGGGAGGTGCTGCTTGCCTACGAGCCGGAGCCGGGCCTGGTCATCGGCGGCACGGCGCAGGTGGTCGAGTTCATGCGGCGGGTGGGCTCGCCGCGCGTGCGCGTCAATCTGGACGTCGGGCACGCGCACATCACCGAACGGAGCGCCATGCACGCGATCGCGACGCTGGGGTCGGCAATCGCGCACACGCACGTCGAGGACATTGCAGGCAAGGTGCACCACCACCTGGTAATAGGTGACGGGGAGCTGGACTTCGCGGTGCTGCGGCGCGCGTTCGAGGCCGCCGGCTACGGCGGCGCCTACACGGTGGACCTGTTCGACCTGGGCGACGACCCGCAGGAGGCGGCGCAGCGCTGCTTCGATGGCATGCTGCGGTGGTTCGGCTGAGTGGCCGTGATGCTGAGCGCGGCGAAGCATCTCATCAGGCCATTATTCGCGTGGCGGCGCGCCGAGGTGAGGGGTTTCGCGGCTTCGCCTAATAATGACATCGGCCGCGGTTGTCAAATCACATGACCGAGTGACGGAGGCGTTTTCATGGCAGACTATCGTCGTATCATCCCCTGTCTCGACATGAAGGACGGACGCGTGGTCAAGGGCGTCCATTTCGTCAACCTGCGCGACGCGGGCGACCCGGTCGCGGCCGGCCGCGCCTACAGCGACGCGGGCGCGGACGAGATCGCCTTTCTCGATATTTCCGCTACCGTCGAGGGGCGCGCGACCGCGCGCGACGTGCTGCGGCGCACCGCCCAGGCGGTATCGGTGCCGCTGGTCGTCGGTGGGGGCATCCGTACGGTCGAGGACGCCCAGGAGCTGTTCGACGGCGGCGTCTCCGCGGTTTCCATCAACACCGCGGTCGTGCGCAACCCGGCGCTGGTGGGCGACATCGCCAAGCGCTTCGGGTCCGACCGCCTGATCGTCGCTATTGACGTGCGCCGCGACCAGCAGATGGACTCGGGTTACGAGGTCGTCACCCGCGGCGGCACTCAGCCCGAGGGGCTGGACGCCGTGGAGTGGGGGCGGCGCGTGCGTGACCTCGGCGCCGGCCAGATCCTGCCCACCAGCATGGATACCGACGGCACCAAAGCCGGCTATGACAACACCCTCAACCGCCTGCTGGCCGAGGCCACGGGGCTGCCCATTATCGCCTCCGGCGGTGCGGGCAAGCTCGAGCACTTCTACGACGCCATCGTTGACGGCCAAGCCGACGCGGTGCTGGCGGCGTCGGTGTTCCACTTCGCCGAGATCGGGATCCGCGAGGTCAAGGAGTACCTCGCCGGCCGCGGCATCCCGGTGCGGCTGTGATCTGACACGTATCACCGCCCTCGCGCCCAACGGCCCTGACGGCTGCCGCCCGCGACCGCTCGCGCCGGTCGCGTAGTCCCTCTTCACGGCGGTCCTGGCGCCCCTCCATTCAAACATAGGTGTGCAGTCCTCGGTAGGTCATGCGCCCCCGCCCCGGCCCACGCGTCAACCTGGCTCCCTTGGCGGGCCGAAAGCCCACCCTACCCGGGCCAAGGACTTGGACCGGCGACGGTGAAATAGGCGGTGAGTGCGCGGCGCTGCGGAGGCCGGCTGCTTCAGCCCCGACCAGTCAGGGAGCGGCCGCCCTCCAACCCGCGGTTGACCGCAGGCTCCGGCGCCGATGGGCAGCCACGCGAAGGAGCAGGCATGGGCTTCGATTTCCGCTTGGCGCTGGGGCTGGCGGCGGGGTTGGTCATGCTCCTGGCGCTGATGACGCTCCGCGCGGAGGAGGAGCAGCCGGCCCATCCGCGCCTCTACTTCGGGCCGCGCGATCTGCCGCGCCTGGCCAAGCTCGGCTACGCAGCACCGAAGCTCCTGGACGAGTCGGGCTTCGACCCGAAGCTGGGGCCCTCGGGCTGCTGGACGGTGATGGCGGCCCGGATCCGGTCGCGCCTGGAATCGCTGGGGCTGTCATACGCCGTCACGGGCGACCGCCGCTACGCTCAGCGGGCGGCGGAATACATGCTGGCCCTGGCCGACTGGCCGACCTGGAGCGGCCCCGATGGCAGCGACCACACGCGCCCGGACACCTGCTTCCTGACCATGGGCGCAGCGTTCGCTTACGACGCGTGCTGGGAGGCGATGTCGGGGCCGGAGCGCCAGCGAGTGCGCGAGGCGCTGCTTCGGCGGGGGCTGACCGAGCTGGCGCAGGCGCTCCTCGCGCGGGTCGAAGGCCCCCCGCACCCGCTGCGCGGGGCCGCGCTGGGCCTGGGCGGACTGGCCTTGCTGCCGGAGTACCCCCCGGCGTGGGACTACGTGCGCCTGGCCAAGGACTGCCTGCGCCAGTGGCTGGACCGGCGCGCGGTCTCACCTAACACCGAAGGGCTGCTCCACACGCTGACCGGCCTGGATTACTGCCTGCTGTTCGCCGCCGCCTTGGCGCAGGCGGAGGGCGATCACGGACTCATCCACCACCCTTACGTCGCCCAGGCGGTGCGCTGGGCGCTCTACTTCCAGGGTCCCGCGGGCAGCGGGTTGGTCAACTTCGGCGACGCCCACGCGGACGATCCCGGCGAAGTCACCATGCGCGTCGCCAACAAGCACCTGCGCGACCCCTACGCGGGCTATTACCTGCAGCAGGCGGGCCGCCTGGAACGCCGGGACTTCAACGCCCTCATCCTACATGACCCCCGGCCGCTGGTGGCGTGGCCGCCGCCCTGGCCCGCGTCGGCGCGTTTCGCCCATATCGGATGGGCGGCCTTGCGCTCGGGATGGGGTGACGACGACACCCTGTTCGCCTTCATCAGCTCGTCGTCGCCGGCAGAGCATCGCCATGGGGACGCCAACCACTTCGTGCTCAACTGCGCCGGGGAATGGCTGGCGACCGACAGCGGGGGCCGCTCGCGCAAGGACGGAGCTGCGATGGATCTCGGCGCGGGCACGGCGGAGCACAACTCGGTCCTGGTCGGCGGGGCGGGGCAGAGGGAAGGGGCCGCGGCGGTCACCGATTTTTTCGCCTCGCCGGGCTTCGATTATGTGGTCGGCGACGCCTCGCGCGCCTACGACCCGCAGATCCTGTGGCGCTTTCTGCGGCGGGTGATCTACGTCAAGCCGAGCCTATTGGTGATGCTCGACGAGCTGGAGGCGCCGGGGCCGAAGCGTTTCGAGTTCGTTCTCCATACCGACGCCACCGGGCGCTACGAGATCAACGGCAAACCCGCGAAAGCGGGCGAGACACGCGCCGCGCAGCAGGTGTCGCTGGTGAAGCGAGGGGCGCGGCTCGACGTGCGTTTCCTGGAGCCGACCGCCGCGCAGGTCAGCCTTGGTCAGGTCCCCGGGGCGGCTGATGACTATCCGCCTTACGTCACGGTGCGCGATTCGCGTCCGCGCGAGAGCCAGCGGTTCCTGACCACACTGATGCCGACCCGCCTGCCGCCGGCGCCGGTCACCATCGAGCTGGATGAGCAGGCCGGGGCGCGCGACTCCCTGGTGCGCCTGGACTCCTACGGCGCCCTGCTATTTCGCGCCCGGGATCCCGGCGACCGCCTGATCGTAAACGCGTTGGTGCCGGTTGAAGGCACCTACGACTTGACCGCGCATTTCCTAAAGTCGCCCGCCTACGCCGATTGGCAGGTGTTCGTTGACGGGCAGCCCGTGGGCTCCACCTACCGCGGGTACGCTCCCGACGTGCGTACGCGCGAGGCGTGGGAGCTGGGCCGGCTGGAGCTGGCGCGAGGGCGCCACGAGTTCGTCTTCGAGGTCACCGGCAAGCACGAGCTGTCGAGCGGCTGCCTGGTGGGGGTGGACGATATCGAGCTCAAGCCGGTGGCGGCCGCGGCCCCGCCGTCGCCCCCGGGGCCGACACGGCTGCGACGACTGGGCGCCGAGGGCTGGGTGGGCCTGGCGTGCATGGTGGGCGGCGAGCGCTGCCGCGCCTACTTCCGCCTGACCGGCGCCGATGATATCGCCGACAAGGACCTGCACACCGACGCCGAGGCGGCGCTGGTGGTCGAGGGGGCGAAAAGGGAGCCGCAAGTGGCGGCCTATCGCGCGACGCGGTTTGAGGTCGCAGGTCGCGAGTTGATGCAGGCGTCGGCGCCGATCAGCTTCGCGCTCGTGCCGGGTGAGACCTGGAGCCTGACGCTGCAAGCGGACGATGCCGCCGACGTCGTGCTTCACCTGAGCGAGCAGCCGCGCCGACCGGATATCCCGGCGTCGTTGGCACGCGGCGTGCGCTACGACCCGACTGCGCCCGCCCTGCGTATCCGTCTGCGGCCGGGTTCCCACACCATCACCTGGGGCACGAGGTAGCCGCTGCGGCGGGAGGCGCCAGGCCGCCGTTGGCCTCCGCGCACTTCATCGCCGGCGCGTGGATCTTGACCGTATCCAGCCCCACGCAGTTGTGCCCGTCGTGCCCGCCCCGTTGAGTCGCGGAGCCTGGCCGCCCTCGGCCGGGAGCTCACAGGCGAGGGCGCCTATGCTCCGGCAGCCACCCCCGCACCTCCTATGGGTTGACATCGCAAAGGAACTACGCCGCCGGCAGCCGTACTTCCTGGCGGGGGTATGCGGAGGCTGGCCGGCGGCAAGACGCGGGAACCTGCGCAGGGTCTGGCGCAACTAATGATGAAAAGGGCCACGAGAGGGACAGCCATGAGCCCCGCGGTAGCTGTGTGCAAGGAGGCGGCCACGCGCGTGCTGGGGGAGACCGACGAAGCCCGGTTGATCGCTCGCAGCCGCGCCGGCGACCGCTCCGCCCAGGAAAGCCTGGTTCGGCGGTATCAGGACCAGGTCTATCACCTCGCCTTCAACCTGCTGGGGGACCCAGAGGACGCCCGCGACGCCACCCAGGACGCGCTCATCGCGATGCTCCGTTCCTTGCGCACCTTCCGCGGCCAGGCGGAGCTGCGAACCTGGGTTTACCGCCTGACCACCAATGTCTGCCTGATGGAGCGACGACGCCGGACCGTGCGCACGCGCCTGATCGTGGACCTGCCTGCGGAATTGCCGGAGCGTCTCGGCCTGGGATCCGATCCGCAGCTCACGGCCGTCAGCCGCGAGGTTCAGGGGGCGGTCCGAGAGTGCCTGGGGCGGCTGCCGTCGGCGTTTCGCGCGGTGGTGGTGCTGCGCGAACTGGAGTCCCTGTCGTACGATGAAATCGCGCAGGTGCTTCGCGTTCCCGTGGGCACCGTGCGTTCCCGGCTCAACCGCGGCCGCCAACTGCTGCGGGCGGCGCTGCTGGCCGATGACCGCGTATCACCGCTCTACCCACAAGGCGGAGGACTATGACGTGCTCTGAAACCCGCAAGCTGTTGTCGCCATTCATGGACGGAGAGCTGCCCGCCGCCGATGTCGAGCGCGCTGCGGCTCACTTGCAGACCTGCGCCGCCTGCCGGGAGCAGCTGGCCGCCCTTCGGTTCACCTCGCGCTTGACGGCATCGCTGCCGGCCGCGCGCGTGCGCGGCGATCTTGCCTCCTATGTCGTCGCGCGCGCCGCGGCCGTTTCGTGGGGAGAGAGGTGGGCGGCAGTGCGCGACGTGGCGGCGCCCGCAGGCAGGTTTTTCGCTCAGGAGTTTGGCCGGGCGGCGGCGATCGTCGCGCTGTTCGCGCTAGCCGCAGGGCGGGGGCACGTCGTGGAAGCCGCGATCCTCGACTGGCCGGTGCGCGTCGCAGGCGCGGCGAGCACGGGGACGGCCTACCTGTCGGCCGGCCTCGACCGCGTGCAGGAAGTCCTCGACCGCGCGGTCGCCGAGTCCTCTCGTCGGGAACCGAAGCGCCCGCGTGTTCGAGACGGACGATCCGAACCGGCGCGGCCATCCAGCATTCCGTCGAACACGGCGGTTGTCTGCAGCCGCCAGGAGGGAGCCGGCAATGTCATCGCCTGACACCGCTCCGCCGCCGATATGCGCCCGCTGCCAGGCCCCGGTCACGGAGGCGTCGCGGGTAGAACACCGCGGAGCGATCTACTGCACGAACTGCGTCGGCCGCGCGCTCAACGGGGAGCGCCCAACTGGTAAGCGCCTCGACCTGCCGGCACTGGTCCATCGGGCCGGCCGCGCTCTCGACGACGTGGCGAGGCTAAACCAACCTGGACTTCGCAACCCGAGGTTGGCGGTCGTGCTGTCGCTGCTGCCCGGCCTGGGGCAGATGTACTGCGGGCAGATGGGGAGGGGCGTGATAGTCATGGTCGCCTTCTTCGCCCTCGCGTCCACGATTCCGCTGCTGGTGGTGCCCCTTTACTTCTGGAATCTCTTCGATGCCTATTGGGCCGCGGGGGCGGACGCCCAGCCCCGCCTGCCGACTGCACCCTCGCCGGCTCCGCCAAGGTCCGATGTCCCGCCCCCGCTCGCATCCACCGCGCAGGACTGGGCACCGTCGCCCGTCTCGCCGGCCTGGGGGATGCTGCTCATCGTGCTGGGGGTTCTCTTTCTGCTCAACAACTTCGGCGTCAGATGGCTGACCTGGGACCGCATGTGGCCCGCCGCCATGCTAGCGCTTGGCATCTGGCTGCTGGTCAGCTTCTGGCTGTCGCGCCGTGCGGCGGCCGCCCCGGAGTCGGTTTCGCCGCAGCCCGCTCCCACCTCCGAACCAGCACCGCAGGAGGCCCGCCATGACTAGACCCCGTAAGCGACCGGTCCCCGACGGCACCGGGACGCTGGTCTTCGGCATCATCTTCACCATCCTCGGCGCCGGCCTGTTGATCCAGCGCATAACCGGCCTGGACGTCTGGGATTACCTGTGGCAGTTGTGGCCGCTGCTGCTGATCGTGATGGGCGTGAAGGTGCTGATTGATCACTATACGGCGCGCCCGTCGCCCCCTCTCGACCCCGCTCGAGGGGCCCCGCAGCCGGTCGCAAAGACGCCGGGGCGGCAGCCATGAGGGCCAGAAACGTCCTGCTGGCGCTGGTCATCATCGCGGCCGGCATGACCATCACCGCCTCCCGCCGCGGCGTGTTCGCGGACTTGTCGCGAAGAATCAGCCGCGCCGCCGACCTCGCCGCGCGCCTCGTCGCATCGTCGGGGCCGACCATGCGATGGCACGAACTGGAGCGCTCCTCGCGCAGATTGCCGGCTGACGGAGCTGCCTCCCTCGTCATCGAAAACCCCTATGGCGAAGTCAGCGTCGTCGGCGGCAGTCAGAGCTTTGTCGGAATCGAGGCAGTTCGATGGGGCGCAGGGAACGAGCCCGAGGAGGCCAGGGCAACCGCTCCACGGGCGGGACTGGTCACCTCGCGCGCGGGCGACGCCATTATCGTCAAGGTCGCGGGCGAAGACACGGTGAGGCAAAGAGTGCATCTCCACCTCAGCGTCACCGCGCCATCCGGTCTCGACCTCGAGATCAAGGCGCTGGCGGGGCCGGTCAGCGTCCATGACATGTCCGGCGGAGTCAAGGTGGAGAGGATGGCGGGCGACGTGACGGTCACCGGGGCCGCGCGAGTGGCAGTCGCCGGCGGCAGCGGGCGCACCGAGCTGCGAGAAATCCGCGGCCCGGTTGATGCCAAGATCCTCGCCGGTCTCATCAAGCTGGCGGACATTGACGGCGAAGTGAACGCCGAAACCGCCGCCGGCGACATTCAGGCCCTGAATCTGAAGGGACCGGTCACCGCCAGGACCGTCAGCGGCACAATCACTCTTGATCTCTACGCCGGCGCGAATGCCAGCCTCAATACCACCAGCGGGGATGCATATGCCTCGCTCGCGAACCCGCTGACCGGGCATCTCTCGGCCAAGTCGGTGTCCGGCAACGTCACGGTCAAGCTGCCCCCCGGATCCGACTACGCCTTCGACATCTCGTCAGAGGCACGGCGGATCAGCACGAGGGACTTCCATCAAACCAGCGGTCGCAGCGCGCCGGACCATCTGGTGGGGGTAGTCGGCACCGGGCGCGGCCGCCTGGAGCTGCGCTCCGTGACCGGCACCGTCTCGCTCGTAGGAGAGTGGATTCCCCAGCCGCCGCGCGCTCTTTGGCGATTGGACATCATCCCCCGGTGCTATGCGCTGGTGGGAGAGTGGATTCCCCAGCCGCCGCGCGCCTTCTGAGCGGCCCTCCCCCATCTCCGCCCTGCCCGCGCCACGAGCCGCCTGCGTTGACGCCGCCCGCCCCGCAGCCTTGTGGGACCGACACGACAGGAGTCGGCGCCGGAGCATCGGAACATCGGTCGCGCTCAACTCATTGTCGGGAGGTGACCGGAGATGCCCGCGACCAGGACCAAGTCGCCCCAGAAGGGCGACCAGCTCGAGTGCGAGCTGTGCGGACTGTCGGTGGTGGTGGACGAAGCGTGCGGGTGCGCGGAGGTGCATGAGCTCATCTGCTGCGCGCAGCCGATGAGGAAGGTTGCCCGCGCCGCCAAGTCCAAGGCTGCCGCCAAACCGAAGGCCAAGCTGAAGCCGAAGAAGTAGCCGCCGGTCCGTGCGCCCCGGCCCGCCGCCCGCTTTCGGTGGCGGGCCGGAACCAGTCCCCGCCGACAGGTCCTCTGATGTATCGCCGGGCGGTATGGGTGGAAGGTTGCGCCCTACCGCCGGGTCGAATAGTAGGCACACTGCGACTACCACCGGAGGGATACACTTGTGGGGCACAGACTGGCGACGGAGGAGTTGACATCGAAGGAGCGGGTGAAGCTCGCCTGCGCGCATCGGGAGCCGGATCGGATTCCGCTGCAGGGGTACTTCACCCCGGAGATCATGGCGCGACTGCAGGCGCATTTCCCTGGCCGCGACGTGCGCGAGGTCCTGCACCTGGACCTGCGCAGCGCCAGCGACGCGGTGACCGGGGGCGCTCCGCTCAAGCCGCCCGTGCCCGGGGTGGCTGACAGCTACGACATGTGGGGGGTCGGCTACCGCCGCATCGCCAACGAGTTCGGCACCTATGACGAGGCCTCGGACCTTGCGCTGGCACGCCTGAAGACCATGGGCGACGTGCGCGCCTACCCGTGGCCGGACATTGACGACTACGACTTCTCAGGCGTGGAGGCGGCGGGTGACGCGATCGCCGAGTATGCCGTGTGCTTTGGTAGCGCCGGCATCCCCGACATCGTCAACGGGGTGTCGCGCGGGCGGGGCATGGAGCAGGTGCTGATGGACATCGCGACCGGCGATGAGGTGGGCGTCGCCATCATAGACCGCCGCGTGGATTTCCTCTACGAGCGGTGCCGGCGGGGGCTGGAGGCGGGAAAGGGGAAGATTGACATCCTGTGCCTGGGCGAGGACTGCGGCACGCAGAAGGGCCGGCTGGTTTCCCCCGCCGTTTTCGAGTCATTCTTCGTGCCGCGGATGCAGCGCTTCATTGACCTGGCGCACGAGCACGGGGCGCTGGCAATGCTGCACTCGTGCGGGGACACGCACGAGATCATGCCCACCTTCATCGAGATGGGACTGGACATCCTCGACGCCATGCAGCCCGAACCCGCGGGCATGGACCCGGAGACGATCAAGCGCGACTTCGGCGACCGCCTGACCTTTTGCGGTCTCATCAGCACCCAGGAGACGCTGCCCCACGGGACGACCGAGGAGGTGCGCGCCGAGGTGCGCCACCGCAAGGAAGTCATCGGCCGCGGCGGGGGCTACCTCCTCAGCCCCGCTCACGCCATCCAGCCCGACACGGCGCTGGAGAACGTCCTCGCGCTCTACCAGGAGGCGCTGGGGGTGGAGGAGTTGTGACAGCCGCCGGCACCGCGCCGACCGGCCGGGTTCGCTTCCACGTGCCGCTCGCGGAGCAGGCCGGGCTGCGCCCCCCGCCACTCACGCGACGGGCCGGGAGCCCACGCGCTTTCGCACCGCCCGCACACCCGCCCAGATGATGCCCGCGATCACCGCGAACGGGAACAGATAGACCACCGCCACCGCCATCAGGCCCAGCACATAGACGACATCCTTGACCGACTTCAGCACCGCCGCCGTCACCCACCGCCCCGCGTTCTTCCAGGTTGAGGCGATGGTGACCGGCGCCGGGCCCGCGCCCGTCTGGTTGACCTCGATGGTGATGGTGGATAGCTCGACGCGGTTCTCCAGGAACCGCAGCCGCCCGGACAGGCGCTCGATCTCCTGCTGCACCTGGGCCAACTGGTTGCGCACCGCGAGGATGTCGGGGATCTTGCGCGCCTGCCGCATGACCTCCAACAACTGCGCCTCCTGCGCGCGCCAGTTGCGCAGGCGCGCCTGCAAGTCCACGTATTCCTCGGTCACATCCTGGCTGGTGACCTCATCATGCGCCACTTTGCCGCCGAGGTCCGGCGCCAGCCCCAGCAGACGCTGGCGCACGGCATGGAAGCGGCTCTGCGGCACCCGCAGGACGACGCTGGCGTGGCCGTAGCCGGGCTGCTGCCGGTCATCCACCACGCGCGCGGGCGCCGCCTGCAAGGACGCCGCCGTCACCAGCGCCCCCTCACTCGCCGCCACCACCTGGATGCGATCGTAGGCGGCGCGCACGTCCTCGACCTCCAGCGTGATGGCGGCGGTCAATATCAACTGCCGCGCCCAGGTTTCCAGGGATGGCAGCGACTCGGGCGCACCCGCCGCGAAGTCGGCCGATGCCTCGCGCGCTGCGGGCAGCGCGCCCTGCCGCCCTGGGGGCCCGGTCTGATCGGCCACGCGCCCAGCCAGCGGCGCGTCCGGCGGGGAGCCCACGGCCATCCTCAACGGCGACGCCGTGCGCGCGCTCTCGCGGGAGCGCTCCAGCGTGGCCCCCGCGAACGCCAGCACGAACACGCCGACCACGAAGGCCGCGAGCACGAGCCCTGCCCTCTGCGCCAGCGTCAAACGCCGGAACCATGTGCGCGCGCCTCGCGCGTTCGAATCCTGACCGGTTTCCATGATCCGCCTCCTGTTGGCTATTCCGTCGGATTGGACTGGGCAGCGGGGCGGAATGTTCCGGGCGCAGGCGGGCGCGCGGCGGCGCCGCCGGCTGTCAAGCGCTGACGGAGAGATTTCACCGCCGATTGTCATCGCACCGGGACATTCACTCCCGCCCCTGCGGCTGGCAAGCAGACGGCGGGGCTCAGGACACCGCACCAAACCCGCAGGCCGCGGTAGGAGAATCGCGGGGAGCGGGCGAATCTAGTTGTTTACGTTACGCTGGCGCGCGCCTGCGCGCCCAGCCGCCAATCACAAGGAGCGACCAATGGCTAAGAAACTGACTGCTGCGGAGAAGGACCGAGAGCGCCGCCTGGAATGGTTTCGCCAGGCGCGCTTCGGGATGTTCGTTCACTGGGGGCTGTACTCACAGCTTGGGCGCCACGAATGGGTGATGAACCGCGAGCGCATCCCGCGGTCCGAATACGAGAAGCTGGCCGACACCTGGAAGCCGGCGCCAACCCCCGCCCGCACCTGGGCGCGCCTGGCGCGCGAAAGCGGCATGCGCTACATGGTGATGACCACCAAGCACCACGAGGGTTTCTGCCTCTTCGACTCCCGGCTCACCGACTATACCGCCGCCAAGCGCGGCCCGGGGCGCGACCTGGTGGCGGAGTATGTCGAGGCGGCGCGCGCGGAGGACTTGCGCGTGGGCTTCTACTATTCGCAGATGGACTGGCATCACCCCGACGGCGCCCGCTGCGCGACCGACGAGCGGGCGCGGCGGCGCTTCGTGGATTACATCCACGGCCAGGTGCGCGAGCTTTGCACCAACTACGGCAAGGTGGACATCATGTGGTATGACGTGAAGTGGCCGCTGGACGCCGAGGGCTGGGAGGCGGCCAAGCTGAACCGCATGGTGCGCCGCTTGCAGCCCGACATCATCATCAACAATCGCTCGGGGCTGCCCGAGGACTTCGGCACGCCGGAGAACCGCATCACCCCCGAGGCGGGTGGGCGCGCGTGGGAATCGTGCATGACCTTCAACGATAGCTGGGGCTACACGCCGATTGACACCAACTGGAAGAGCGCGTGGCGGGTTGTGAGCATGCTGCGCGAGGTAGCGGCGGGCGGCGGCAACCTGCTGCTCAACATCGGCCCGACGCCGCGCGGGGCGGTGCCGCCGGTGTGCGTGCGCGAGCTGCGCAAGGTCGGCGCGTGGCTCGACAAGTACGGCCCGACGGTGTACGAAGCTTCCGACCCGATGGCGCAGGACTGGATGATCACCGGCGCGTTCACCCGCCGCGGCAAGCAGCTCTACTTCCACTGCAACCGCTGGCCGGGGGAGGAGCTGGCGATCGGCGGGCTGAGCAACAAGGTGGTCAAAGCGCGGCTCTACGGCGGGCCGGCGGTCGAGTTCACGCAGGTCAAGGATCGCCTGGTGCTGCGGGGGCTGCCGCCGCGGGCGCCGGATGCGCTGGCCACCGTCATCGAGCTGACGATCGCCGGCGGCGTGCCGCGCCAGGTGCTGGGCGCGGGATGCGTCGTGCTGAAGTAGAGGCGCTGCCGCAGGGCCATTGACGACGTGTATGGCCGGGAGCACCCCGTCCAGCGCTGTCAAGCGCACAAGCTGCGCAACGTGCTGGGGTATCTGCCCAAGCATCTGCAGCAGCGGGCGGCGGCGGCGCTGCGGGCGTGGTGGAAGCTGGAGCCCAAGGAAAGGATGGCGCGGTTGCGCAAGCAAGCGGAGTGGCTGGAGCGGGCGCATCTAGTCATTCACGCTGGGCGCGCGCCTGCGCGCCCAGCCGCCAATCACAAGGAGCGACCATGGCTAAGAAGCTGACCGCCGCCGAGAAGGACCGAGAGCGCCGTCTGCAATGGTTTCGCAAGGCGCGCTTCGGGATGTTCATTCACTGGGGGCTGTACTCACAGCTCGGGCGCCACGAATGGGTGATGAACCGCGAGCGCATCCCGCGGTCCGAATACGAGAAGCTGGCCGACACCTGGAAGCCGGCGCCAACCCCCGCCCGCACCTGGGCGCGCCTGGCGCGCGAAAGCGGCATGCGCTACATTGTGATGACGACCAAGCACCACGAGGGTTTCTGCCTGTTCGATTCCCAGCTCACCGACTATACCGCCGTCAAGCGCAGCCCGGGGCGCGACCTGGTGGCGGAGTATGTCGAAGCGGCGCGCGCGGAGGACTTGCGCGTGGGCTTCTACTATTCGCTGAAGGACTGGCATCACCCCGACGGCGCCCGCTGCGCGACCGACGAGCGGGCGCGGCGGCGCTTCGTGGATTACCTCCACGGCCAGGTGCGCGAGCTGTGCACCAATTACGGCAAGTTGGACATCATGTGGTATGACGGGCAGTGGCCGCTGGACGCCGAGGGCTGGGAGGCGGCCAAGCTGAACCGCATGGTGCGCCGCCTGCAGCCCGACATCATCATCAACAATCGCACGGGGCTGCCCGAGGACTTCGGCACGCCGGAGCGACACATCACCCCCGAGCCGGGCGGGCGCGCGTGGGAATCGTGCATGACCTTCAACGATAGCTGGGGTTACACGCCGATTGACACCAACTGGAAGAGCGCGTGGCACGTCGTCAGCATGCTGCGCGAGGTGGCGGCGGGCGGCGGCAACCTGCTGCTCAACATCGGCCCGACGCCGCGCGGGGCGGCGCCGCCGGTGTGCGTGCGCGAGCTGCGCAAGGTCGGCGCGTGGCTCGACAAGTACGGCCCGACGGTGTACGAGGCTTCCGACCCGATGGCGCAGGAACGGCTGATCACCGGCGCCTTCACCCGCCGCGGCAAGCAGCTCTACTTCCACTGCAACCGCTGGCCGGGGGAGGAGCTGGCGATCGGCGGCCTGTGCAACAAGGTGGTCAAAGCGCGGCTCTACGGCGGGCCGGCGGTTAAGTTCACGCAGGTCAAGGATCGCCTGGTGCTGCGGGGGCTACCGCCGCGGGCGCCGGATGCGCTGGCCACCGTCATCGAGCTGACGATCGCCGGCGGCGCGCCGCGCCATGTGCTGGGCGGGGGATGCGTCGTGCTGAAGTAGAGGCGCTGCCGCAGAGCCGGGGCGACCGTAAGAACCCGCCACCGTGATTATGCGCGAAGACCGGGTGGCATTCACCTGGCGGGCGAGGATCGCACGCCCGAGGGACCTGCCTCCTGCCGTCTACTGCCCGCGCGCCAGCTCGCGCAGGCGAGTGAGCGCCTTCTGCTGGAGGCGCGAGACGTGCATCTGGGAGATGCCCAGGCGGCGGGCGACATCGGTCTGCGACAGGTTGCGGAAGAAGCGCAGCTCGATGATCTTGCGCTCGCGCTCGGGCAGCCGCTTGAGGCTGTCCACCAGGCTCGAGCGCGCCCCGATCTCCTCCAGCACGACGTCATCGTTGCCGACGTAGTCGGCAAGCACGGTATGGGAATCGTCGTCCGCCCGTCCGGTCTCGCTGTCGAGGCTGACCAACTCGTACATCTGGCCGAGCTCGAGGGCCTCCAGGGCGTCCTCCTCGGTGGCGCCGATCGCCTGGGCGATCTCCTTGACGGTGGGGGAGCGGTCGAGGCGTTGCGCCAGGGCGTCAACCGCCTTGCTGGCGGCGAGGTTGAGCTCCTGCAGCCGCCGCGGCACCTTAATCGCCCAGCCGCGGTCGCGGAAGTGGCGCTTGATCTCGCCGGCGATGGTGGGGGTGGCGTAGGTGGCGAAGCGGATGCCGCGTTCGGGGTCGAAGCGGTCCACCGCGTTGATGAGGCCGATGGTGCCAACCTGGATGAGGTCGTCCACGGGCTCGCCGCGATTGGCGAACTTGCGGGCGAGAAACCGCACCAGGTTCAGATGCGCACTGATGAGGCGCTCCCGCAGCCGCGGGTCGCCCGTCGCCCGCAGCTGGCGGAACAGGCCTTCAATCCCCTGGTGGTCGGTCTGCTTGGCCTTGGCCGTGCCCTTGAGCGCGGCGGCCTTGCCCTTGGACTTGCCTGGCGAACGCATGTTAAAAGCGGACGAGGTGCTTGGTCATGCGCACCAGCGTCCCGCTGCCGGGTTTGGTTTCGAACCTCACTTCGTCGCACAGCGCCTCGATCAGCAGCAGGCCCAGCCCTCCCTCGGGGAGTTCCTCCTGCTCGAGCGCACAGCGCCGTCTCTCGGGATCGAAGCCTGACCCCTGGTCGCAGACCTCGATCACCAGCGCCTGCGCTTCCACCGAGCACATGACGAGGATGTCCTCACCCCCCTCGCGACCGCGGGTCTGCGCGTCCTGGATGGCGTTGGTCAGCGCCTCCCCGGTGGCGACCTTGAGATCCTCGATGTCGTCATAATCGAAGCCCATGCGGGCGGCGACGGCGGCGACGGCGAGGCGCGCCACGCTGATGAACTCGGGGCGCCCGGGGATCTTGAGCTCGATGCGGGAAGCCGCCATGGTGCTCATCACGCTGTCGCCCCTTGCTCGTGCCATCCCTCCAACGCCTGGGCGACGCTGTCGCGCACCTCGAACACCTTGAGCAACCGCGTGATCTCCAGCAGCTTGCGGATGCGCGGCGCAGGGTTGGCCAGGCGCAGTTCGCCGTCATGTTCGCGCAGGCGCTTGAGCGCGCCCACCAGCGTGCCCAGGGCCGTGCTGTCCAAGTACTCGGCGGCTGACAGGTCCACCACCAGCCGGCGCACCCCCGCATCTATCAGCCCCACGATCTCTTCCTTGACCTGCGGCGTGGTGTAGAGATCCACCTCGCCGCCGATGGTCAGCACCGCCGTGGTCGCGCCCAGGCGGCGGGAACTCAGCTCCATCCCTACGGGATTGCCCATGGTCGTCACTCGCTGTGGGTGGTGCGGCCAAGCTCCGCACGCCGGGCTTCCACCGCCTCCTTACCGGCGGTGACCGCCGCATCGAGGTCCTGCTTGAGCCGCTCGGTTACCTCCTGCGACGCGCCGCGCACGCGCTCCGCCAGCTCCTCAGCGCGCCCGCGCAGCGTGCGCACGGCATCGGTCACTCCGCGCCGGGTATCCGTCCCCCGCCGTGGCGCGTACAGCAGGGCGGCGATCGCCGCCGCGGCGGCGCCGATGCCCATCCCCACCAGAAAACTCAGCATCCCGCTGTCCCGGTCTTCGTTGCTCATGCGCGTCCTCCCATGGATCGCCGCTCGCGCCCGCCGCTATCCTTCGGCGCGTTCGCCCTCATCCCTTTCCCCGGGGTGGGCGCCAACTGTTGACGCCTGCCGTTCGATCACACCTCCGCATGCCACCGTGTCGCCGTCGTAGAACACCGCCGCCTGCCCCGGCGTCACCGCCCGCTGCGGCGCGTCAAACTCGGCATCCAGCCCCTCCCCTTCACCGCGCACCACGCACGCCTGGGCGCTCATGCGGTAGCGCAGCTTGCCGCGCAGGCGC
The DNA here is from genome assembly GCA_035527535.1 of Armatimonadota bacterium. Lineage (NCBI taxonomy): Bacteria > Bacillati > Armatimonadota > Armatimonadota bacterium. Next base: position 30,472 of record DATLAK010000139.1, on the reverse strand, counting down.
ACCGGTTGCTTGAAGTCGGTCCGCGCGACCAGATTCGCGCCGCCCACCCGCACCTCCTTGCGGTACAGCTCCCGCTCCGGCCCCACCACTAGGGTGTTGGCCTGCGGGTCAATGTCAACCACGTACAGCGCCTCGCGCGTCCCGCACAGACCGAGCCCGTGGCGCTGGCCCACAGTGTAGGAGGCGATTCCGCGGTGATCCCCGAGACGCCTGCCGCAGGAATCAACAATCGGCCCCGGGGTCGCGGTGGCAGGCAGCAAGCGGCGCAGGTAGGCTGGATAGTCGTTATTGACGATGAAGCACAGCTCCTGGCTCTCCAGCTTGTCGGCCACGGCCAGCCCCAACTCCTGCGCCCGCGAGCGCACCTCGGCTTTGACCAGCCCCCCCAGCGGCATCAGCGCCTGCGCCAGTTGCTCCTGGCGCAAGCTGTACAGCGCGTACGACTGATCCTTGGCGCGATCGGCGCCGGCGCGGATGACCCACCGCCCCGATCGCTGGTCGCGCCCAACCCGGGCATAGTGACCGGTGGCGACGTGGCCAGCCCCCAGTTGCCGCGCGCGCTCGGCGAGGGCCCCGAACTTCAGGTAGTGGTTGCAGCGAATGCAGGGATTGGGCGTGCGGCCGGCCGCGTATTCCGCGCAGAAGGGGTCAATCACCTCGCGCTGAAAGACCTCGCGCAGATTGAACACATAGTGGGGGATCCCGAGGCGCTCCGCCACGCGCCGCGCATCGCCGATTGCCGCCAGGCTGCAGCAGCCGCGCGCCGCGTCGGCCTGGCGCGCCAGATCATCGGAGGGCCAGATCTGCATCGTCACGCCGATGACCTCCCAGCCCTCCTGCTTGAGCACCGCCGCCGCCACCGAGCTGTCCACGCCGCCGCTCATCGCGATCACGACCGCGCCCCGACGCCGCGTCATCGCTCACCCTGGTCGCGCCGTTCCCGCTGTGCCCGCCGCGCCTGCTCCCATGCCCGCATGCGCTCGGCGATCTTGCGCTCGTAGCCGAGCTCGCTCGGCTCGTAATAGGGCCGGTGCTTGAAGTCCGGCGGCAGGTAGTCCTGGTCCACGACCCGCCCTGGGAAATCGTGCGGATAGAGATACCCCTGGCCGTGACCCAAGCGCGCCGCGCCGGGGTAGGAGGCGTCGCGCAGCGGCCCGGGCACCGGCGGCGGCACCCGCCGCTCGACGTCCTCCATCGCGCGGGCGATGCCCAGCATCGAGGCGTTGCTCTTGGGCGCGGTGGCGATGTAGATTGCGGCCTGCGCCAGCGGGATCTGCGCCTCGGGGAGGCCGACGTACTCCACCGCGTGAGCGGCGCTGGTGGCGACCACCAGCGCCATCGGATCCGCGTTGCCGACATCTTCGGCGGCGTGGATCACCAGGCGGCGGGCGATGAACCGTGGGTCCTCGCCCGCCTTGATCATGCGCGCCAGCCAGTGCAGAGCGGCGTCGGGGTCGCCGCCGCGCATGCTCTTGATGAAGGCGGAGATGATGTCGTAGTGCGCGTCCCCGTCCTTGTCGTATTGCAGCAGCGGCTGCTGCAAAGCCTGCTCGATCAGGTCGAGGCCGATCGCGCGCCTGCCCTCAGCGCCGGGCGCGGCCAGGGAGGCCGCGACTTCGAGAGCGTTGAGCGCCACCCGCGCGTCGCCCCGCGCGACCTCGAGCAGGTGAGCCCGCGCCGCCGGTTCGAGCGCGACTTGCAGGCGCCCCAGGCCGCGGTCGCCGTCGGCCAGCGCGCGCTCCACGATCGCCCCGATCTGCTCGGGCGTCAGCGGCTCGAAGCGCAGCACCCGCGAGCGCGACAGCAGCGGCGAGTTGATCTCGAAGAAGGGGTTCTCGGTGGTGGCGCCGATGAGGGTGATGGTGCCGTTCTCGACGAAGGGCAGGAACGCGTCCTGCTGGGCCTTGTTGAAGCGATGAATCTCGTCTATGAAGAGGATCGTCTTGCGCCCCTGGGCGGCGAGGCGCTGCCCGGCCTGGGTCATCACCTTGCGCACGTCGGCGATGCCGGTGGTAACGGCGCTGAACTCCTGGAAATGGGAGGCGGTGCGGGAGGCGATGATGCGGGCGACCGTGCTCTTGCCGGTGCCGGCCGGGCCGTGGAAGATGACCGATGATAGCTGGTCGCGCTCGATGGCGGAGCGCAGCCAGGTCCCCGCGCCCAGAATGTGCTCCTGGCCGACGAACTCGGTCAGATCGCGGGGGCGCATGCGCGCGGCCAGCGGCGCCGCCCCGTGCGCCGCCGCCTGCGGCTCGTCGAACAAAGTCACGTCAGGGCTCACCTGCCAGTCTGCGAAGCACGCGTCGCCGGCGCTGCGGGCGGATTGTAGCACGCGCCGCCGAGCAGGGTCAACGACGGGCAGGGCGCGGCGGCGGGAATGGGGAATATAGTAGGTAGTCGCCGGCCGCCAAGCAACCCGCAGCGGCGGCCGAGCGTCGGCGATAGCATGAAGAACGCACCATTCGGCCATCGGCTGACACAAAGCCTGACCGCGGCGCTGATGGTCGCGGTGATGCTCGCTGCCCTCGTGCACGGGCGCTCCCCGGCGGCCGCGGACCCCGGCGCGGAGAGGGCCGCCGAAACCTATCTGCGGGCGCTGCTCGCCGGCGACGGGGCGACCGCGCGCAGCTTGAGCCCGACCCGGCCGGCCGACAAGTTCGGCCCGTGTCCCTTCGCGCGAATGCCGCGGCTGGAGCAGGCGCGGGTGGATGCGCATCGCGCCGCCGTCAGCTTCAGCGGCGCGGTGCGCGACGGGGAGCTGCCCGACGAAGGCGCGTTGGTCCTGACCATGCTCGACGACGTCAAGGGCAATCCCTGGCGCGTGCGCCAGGTCGCGTTTTTCACCGAGCCGCCGCTGGGCGCGCGCATTCCCCCGCGCAGCGTCACCCGCCGGGACGAAGCGCAGGAGCCGGCCGCGACGGAGGCGGCGCGGCGCTATCTGGCGGCCTGGCTCAAGGGCGACTACCGGACGATGGACAAGCTGGCCTTCGACTGGCTCGCCCGCCTCCGCGACCGACAACCGGCCACGATCCGCGACATCGAATTCGACTCCACGCCTGCGCCGGGCGCCGAGATCAAGCTCACCTTCACCGCCAAGGTCATCCTCTACCGCGTGCTGCCCAAGACCCTGAGCGGCACCCTCTTCGCCATGCGCGAGGAGGGCCGCTGGAAGATTCGCAGCAATGAGCTGACGTTCTAAGGCCAGACCGTGGCGCTACCTTCCTCGTGCCTCAAGCTGCGCGCGCCGGCCAAAGTCAACCTGGCGCTGGCGGTGTTGGGCCATCTGCCCGACGGCTATCATCGCGTCGAGACCGTACTCCAAACCGTCTCGCTGTGGGACGAGGTCACGCTCACCGCCCGTCCGCGCGGCATCACCATCGCCTGCCGCGAGCCCGGGGTCCCCACCGACGAAACCAACCTCTGCTATCAAGCGGCGGCGCTGCTCAGCGAGTTCCTGCCGCCGGCGCCGCGGCGGGGCGTGGCCATCGGCCTGCGCAAGCACATCCCGATGCAGGCGGGACTGGGCGGCGGCAGCAGCGATGCGGCGGCGACGCTGGTGGGGCTCAAGCGCCTGTGGGGCCTGCGGCTGCATCGCGCTCAGCTCCAGGAGCTGGCCGCGCGGCTGAGCGCCGACGGTCCCTTTTTCGTCGAGGGTGGCTGCGCGCTGGCGACCGGCCGGGGCGACAGCGTCGAGCGCGTCGGTGCGGGGCCGCGCTTGCATTTCGTGCTCGTCCGGCAGGGGCCCGGGGTGTCCACGGCGTGGGCGTACGCCAAGCGCCTGCCGCGGAGCCCCAAGGGTGCGTGCCAGGCGATGGCGCGCGCCGCGGGAGGCGCGTCGCCGACGGCGATCGCGGGGCTTCTGCATAACGACCTCGAGGCGGCGGTTCTCCCCGAGCGCCCTGATATCGCCGACCTCAAGGCGCACCTGCTGAGCGAGGGCGCGCTGGGGGCGTTGATGGCGGGCAGCGGGGCCGCCGTCTTCGGCATCTTCCCCACGCACAGAGCCGCGCAGGAGTCGGCGGCGCGCATGTCCAAGAATGGGATATGGGCGCGGGCGGTGCACAGCATCGGCCGCGGGGTCGTGGTCGAGGCTGCGGACACCCCGACGGGTCGGGGTGCCACCTTGTGACTGCGTGACCAATGGCGGACGCACTCGTTCTAGCGGCTGGTATAGAGCACGGTCGGCTCGCGCAGATGAGCGGGACCCCGTTCCGCGCGCTGATCGAGGTCGGCGGGCGCCCGATGGTGGAGCGCGTGCTGGCGGCGCTCCGGGGCACGACGCGGGCGCAGCGCATCGTCGTCGTGGCGCCGCCCGAGGTGCAGCAGCGAATTGCGCCGGGGCTGGCGGACCTGATGGTGGCGCCGGGCGAGACGCTGCTTGACAACGTGGAGCTGGCGCTCGCGGCGCTCGGCAACTCCGGGATGGCGATGTTCGCCCACGCGGACGCGCCGCTGGTGACCGCGGAGGCGTTCGACGACTTCCTCGGCCAGGCGCAGCCGCTGGGCGCGGACCTGGCCTACGCGATCGTGCCCAAGGAGGACGTCGAGCGGCGGTTCCCGCACGGGCATCGCACCTACGCGCACGTGCGGGAGGGCACCTTCACCGGCAGCAATGCGGTGCTGGTTAACGCGGAGTTCATCACGCGCCACCGCGAGCTGGTGCGCCAGTTCTACCGCCACCGCAAGCACCCGCTGCGCCTGGCGGGGATGTTGGGCGCCGGGTTCATCTTGCGCCTGCTGACGGGGCGCCTGACCATCGCCCACCTCGAACAGCGCCTGGGGGAGGTGCTGGGCGGCCGCGCGCGCGCCGTCATCTCGCACTATCCCGAGCTGGCATTTGACGTGGACAAACCGGCGGATCTGGAAACCGTACGCGCGATCATCGCTGAGTGAGCGAGACGAGGCGGCGTCGGGTGCTTCGATGGTAACCCTCAAATGCCCGCAATGCGGCAAGTTGTGCCGCGAGGGCATCGTGCCCTTCCCGCGGTGCGGGCGCTGCCACGAGCAACTGCTGAAGTGCCGCTACTGCGCGGACTACGACGCGCAGATGCTCGACTGCGTCTCCATCTCGCGCCCTGATGATTTCCACATCAGCGACCCGGACCGGTATCTCGCATGCCCCTTCCACAAGTCAACCCTGGACCTAGCCAGGCAAGCGCTCGTGCGATCCCGGGTATGGGTGACGACGCTCATCCTCGCCGTCGTGGCGGCGCTGGCGGTGGTGCTGCTCGCCCGCCACTATGCGCCGCCCCCGGCGCCGGCGGTGGTGCTGCACGCCAGGATCGCCCCGACGGAGGTGGTCTCAGTGCGCGAACCCGCGATCATCTCCATCCAGATCTGGAACCCCGGCCCCGGGCGCGTGGAGCAGGTCGTGGTGGCACTCGATCGCTCCTGCGAGCGACACCTGCGGCTGGACCGGATCATGCCCAAACCCTCCCGGCAGCGACGCACGGACCGGACGCGCCGCATGTGGTTCCCGGCGCTCGCCGCGGGAGGCGTGCTGGATCTGCAGCTTCACGTCACGCCGGTGCGAGCGGGCACGTGCCGACTCGCGGCGGAAATCATGGCTCCGGGCAGCGGGCGGCGCGAGCGGGTCAAGACGAGCCTGGACATAGCTTCGTGACCGGCCCCACTCCAGCTTCCGCTGCCACCCAGCCGGAGCAGGCGCCGTTCATGGATGCGGAGCAGGCCTGGGCCTACCTCTACCGCAGCGCCCCGCGACCGGGCGCACCCTCCAGGGAAGTGAGCCGGAATGACGCCATCCCGCAGCCTTGACCGCGCCGTGAGCCCCATAGACCTGCACGTGCACACGAGCGCGTCGGACGGCACCTTCACCTCCGAGGAGGCGGTCGCCGCCGCGGCGGAGTCCGGGGTCGAGGTCTTGGGCATCGCCGACCACGATACCCTCGACGGTATCGCGCCCGCCCTGGCGGCCGGGCAGCGCCTCGGCGTCACCGTGGTGCCGGGCGTGGAGATCAACACCGATTGCGGCGCGACCGAGGCGCACGTGCTCGGCTATTTCATAGATCACACCTCCCCCACCCTGGACGCCGTGCTCGCGGACATCCGGCGCCGCCGCGTCGAGCGAATGCGGGAAATGGTTGCACGCCTGGCCGGCCTGGGCCTGCCGGTGGAGGCGGCGCGCGTGGCGGCGATCGCGGGCAGTGGTTCGGTGGGGCGGCCCCACGTGGCGCGGGCGCTGGTGGAGGCGGGGCATGTCAAGACCGGCGCCGAGGCCTTCGCGCGGTACATCGGGCGCGGGCAGCCGGCGTATGTGCCGCGCTACCGGCTGACACCCGAGGCGGCGGCGCGCGCCATCCGTGCCGCCGGCGGCATCCCAGTGCTGGCGCATCCGGCGAAGGTGCGCGACGACATCCTCGTCCAGGCGCTTCTCCAACAAGGGCTGGCCGGCCTCGAGGCTTTTCACTGCGACCACAGCGCGGCCCACGCGCGGCACTACGTCGCGATGGCGCGCCAACTGGGCCTGCTGATTACGGGGGGAACGGATTCCCATGGCCCGCGCTCCGAGCGCCCGGTAGCAATCGGGGCGGTGAGAGTGCCACGCTGGGTATGGCAGGAACTGGCGGCATGTGCCTCGAATCATGTATCAGCCGTAAGATGGGGAATCCCGACGGGGGAGCGAACGGCGGACTGAAGCGGACCGGGGCGGGGAGTGCACAGCCGGGTTCCCTGCCTTTCGCGGGGGGTGGAGCCGCCGAAGCGGTATCAGGAGCCGCAGCAACCGGGGGGCATTCTACGGGTGGGAACAACTGGGGGGAATAGTCTAGAGGCTGAAGCGCAGCCGCGATGCACCAAGGCGTGGACCGCGGGGACATGCAAGTATGCTTCAGACTTCGGTGCGAGAAGCGGACCCTTCGACCCACAATGCTCTCCGCTTGGGGCGCTACGCTCAGCGCTATCGCTGGGCGCGTGCAACCATCGAACGACTGCTCCGCAGCCCCTCCTGCGAACTCCGCGCCCGTGCCGCACCAGCCCTCTACGCGCTGGCAGCGACCCAGAGCGACGCGATTGATGACCTCAGGCGCATGTGCGCCGACCCCATCCCCGAGGTGCGCGAAGCCGGGGCCTACTGGTTATCCCGTGCTTGCGTGGTGGACGGACGCGTGCTGGCCGCGATCCGCGAGGAACTGGCGGGCGAAGCCGAGGTTCGCGTCGGTGTCGCCGCCGGGCTGGCGGAGCACGCGGCGAAAAGCGACAGCGCCTTCGATCTACTGGTGGCGCTCGCGTGTGACATGGACGGCCAGGTGCGCGCGACGGCGACGGAAGCCATTGGCCGCGCAGGCCGTGGTCACCCGGTGCGGGCGGTACGTGCGCTGTCGGACCTGCTGTTCTCCAGCGCCAAACCAGACGAGTACATCAACCAGGGCGCTGCGTCGGGCCTCGCACAGCTCGTGGCGGCGGCCGCTCCGGGCGCCCTCAAGCTGACGGCGCGGCTCGCCGGTGATGCCCACGATTCCCGGCGCTGGTGCGCGGCGCACGCCCTGGCGGGAACGAGCAACCCCGATTCCGACGCCGCCGTGCGCTTGCTCACTTCGCTCGCGCGGGACCCCAGCCCCATGGTGCGCGCGGAGCTGGCGATGAGCGCCGCCTCTTTCGCCGCCGCCGATGCCGACGCGGCCTGCGCGATGCTGCAGCTACTGGCGGGCGACCACGACTCCTTCGTTCGCGGCGCCGCCGCAGAGGCCACCGGCCGCGCAGCCCCGGCGCGCCCGGAGTGGGCGATCAGGGCGCTGCGTCGGTTTGCCGGAGCGGCCGACCACAATGTACGCCTGGGAGCGGCGGCCGGGCTCGAGTACGCGACCGCCGTGGGCGGCGTAGGAGCACGGCACGCCGTGCTCCTACTTCTGTCGGAGCTGGCGCATGACAAGTGGGCGGTCGTGCGGACGCGCGCTGCGTTGGCCCTCAAGTGCGTATGGGCGTCCTCGCCTCAGGCGCGACAGTCGCTGCTCGACCTGGCGAAAGATTCGCATCCCGCGGTGCGAGCGGCGGCGGCCCGCAGCCTCGCGGTGGCCGCCGACGATCCGCAGGTGGCAACTGACGTGTGGGAGGCGCTGGACGTGCTGCGCCGCGACGACCACGCGGAGGTGCGCCACAACGCCATCCGGGCCATCGGCGAGATGGGGACCTACGATCCCCGGCGCGCGGTCGCGATGTTGGGTGAGCACCTGGCCGACGTTCCCGAACCGCAACTGGCGCAGGCGCTGGCGACAGCGCTGGCGGCGCATGACGAAGCGGCCCGCTTGTGCGCCGGGGTGCGCATCGGAGTGGCGGCGGGCAGCGAGGGGGTGCTGCAGGAACTGGCCCAGGCGGCGCGCGATTTCGTCACCGCCGACCTCATGGGCATACTCGTGGACCTTGCTCGCCGCGACCCCATGGAAGATCACGTTGACCGCCTTGCCGCGCTGGTGGAGGCACAGCCCCAGGGCGCGGCTATCGCCGCGTTGAGCGCCGCAGCCAAGGGCGTCTGCGCGGTGCTGCGCGCGCCCACCCTCGAACAACTGGTGCAGGCGTGCCAAGGCTTCCCCTCGATGCGCGAGCTCGCGGACGTGCTGGCATTGGTGCCCGGGATTGAAGACACTAACGCATTATTGTGCGCGGCTCAGCCCCTGCGCGCGGCGTGCGAGGCGTCGTCGCGCCTGGACCAGGTTTCGCACCTCAGGGAAGCGCTGCAGTTGCTGCGGTCGCGGCAAGCCCTAGCTGCCAGGTCGCCCGCGCTCATCTATCGGCGGGTGGTCACGCATCTGCTCGGCACCGCCGCCGAAGCAGTCTCGGCGGTCCTACCTTTCCTGTCCGACCATCCGGAGATAGTGGTCGCCCTGCTGCCGGAGCGTCCGCGCCTCGATTCCGAGATGACGCTGGGCCTGTACCTGCGCAATCGGGGTAACGCTCCCGCCACCAACGTCTGGGTTTGCGCGGAGGCGCCAGCGCCCTACATTGTCTCCGCGCACGACCAACGGCCGCTGGCAGAGCTGGCCCCCGGCGAGGAGATGTTGTTACCCCTGCGTCTGAGCGGCCAGCACCCGCAACCGCAGGCGGGGACGGTGGACATCTCGGCCACCGTCGCCTACGATGACGCCGCCGGCACCGATTACCACGCCGATTTCCGCTGTGACCTGCAGCTCGAACCGGCGCCTCCGTGCGCCGACGCCCGCCCGCGGGAGAACCCCTACGTGCCGGGCAAGCCGCTGGCCTGTGACTCGCCGATGTTCATCGGGCGCGAGGACCTCCTGAGCTTCCTGCGCGAGGCGCTGCACGGGGCCTACCAGGAGAACGTGGTCGGCCTCATCGGTCCGCGGCGGATCGGCAAGACCAGTATCCTGCGCCAGGTGGAGGCGCGCTTCGGCGACGCCTATTGGCCGGTGTTCGTTGACGTCCAGGGCGTACTGATGCGTGACCTCGGGCACCTGTGGCGCGCCATTGCCGACCGCTGCCGGGAGGCCGTGGGCGCGCCGGCGGCATGGCTGCCGTCGCCGGAGGAACTCGCCGCCGACTTGGGGGTGCTGCCGCGGTTCCTGGAGCGACTCATCCGCACCGGCGACAAGCGCCTGCTGGTCATGCTCGACGAGTTCGACGACCTGGAGCATAAGGTGCGCAGCGGCCTGCTGGCGGACAGCGTATTCACCTATCTTCGCCACCTCATCCAGCACTCGCCGCGCATCGCCTTCCTGCTGTCCGGCACCAACCGGCTGGAGGAGCTGGGCGAGGACTACTGGTCGTTCCTGTTCAATCTGGCGATCTATCGCAAGGTGGGACGCATAGACTCATCCGCCGCCCACGAGGGCGTGGTGCAGCCCATGGCGCAAGCGGGGATCGCCTGCGACGGCCTCGCCGCCTATCGCATATGGGAGCTCAGCGGCGGACATCCCTACTTCCTGCAGCTCATGGGACATTACCTGGTCAGTCGCTGCCAGCGACTCAACCGGCCGTACTTGACATACGACGTGATCGAGGGCTGCGTGGATGGAATCATCGAGTGGGGCGAGACGCACCTGCGCTACCTGTGGGAGCAGCCGGACGCGGTCGAGCGGGCGCTGCTGGCGGCGATTGCCCACTGCGGCCGCGGCGGCGCCACGTCAGCGCTGATCGCGGATTCGCTGCGGGCCCACGGATGCGAGCTCTCCTCCGCTGCCGTCACCCTCGCCCTCGAAGGGCTGGTCGAGAAGGACCTGGTGACCCAGACCGGGCAGGTGGTGCCACGCCACAAGTTGAGCATGGGCATCTTCGGCGCCTGGATCGAGCGGCACCAGCCGCTGCCTGCCGTCGCCCGCTGCGCCGCCGAGGTGCGCAGCACGTGAGCGACAATCGTCGCCGCGCGGCGGCATCATCAGGCTTCGACATGCGCACCTGACACGCACTTGTAGTCAACATGTCCGTGGTAGAAGATCTTGACCACCGCCCAGTAGTCCGGGAGCTTGGGCTGACCGAGCACGGGCGCGAGAGCAAACCGGTAGCTTGCCTCCTCGCCCGGCCCCAACGCGAACCCCTGCACGGGTGGCGATGACTCCGCCAGCGCCAGGGGCGCCGCCGCCCGCCCCCAGGTCTCCATCGGCCCGATGAGGACGACGCCGCCTTCGACCGCATCCGCGCCGACGTTCTTCAGGCGCGCCTCCACGCGCCCGCCGCGGCGGCTGACCTCCCACTCGATGCGCGGGGCCTCGCCGACCTCGATCACATCCTGATAGACTTGCCCGCGGTGCGCCAGCCGCGCCTTGACCAGGCCCGAGCGTCTGTCGCTCGTGAAGCACAGCACCACCTCCTGGGTCATGTGCTCATTGGCACCGAGGTCATAGTCCACATGAGCCGGCACGGTCTTCCATCCCTCCGGCACAACCAGCTCCACGCGTCCGCTGATGCGCTGGTCGAGGTAGTTATTGCAGACCGCGACTTTGAGCGTATTGATGGTGACGCCGCCTTGACGGATGTGGATTCCCGTCTTGACCGCGCCCTCCAACACCACCGATACCGGCGCGTTGCCAAGCGGCGCCTCGCCCAGGTTGTGATCCCAGTAGCGGATGTGCAGCGGCTGCACCGGCTCGGTCTCGCGCCCCAGGGAGCAAGCCTCGCCGCGTACTACGGGCGCGCCGCCGCGCAGGTTGTAGGTCTTGATCGAAAAGGGGCCGGCGTCATCGCCTACGCAGGTGCCGCGTTCCCCGCACGGGGCCAGCGGGCGCTCGCGTTCCTCCAAGAGGTTGGTCTGCCACGCCTCGCCCAGGGGCGCGAACCAACCCAGGCGCAGGGAGACGGGACTGCCGGTGGCCTCGTACAGGCGTACGGTGACGCCCGGGTCTTCCACCGGGGCCCTGCCCTCGAACGCGCCCGCGGGGTTGCCGTGGCGCTTCACCGCGGTCACGATCAGGTTATCGCCCTCGACCGTAAGGAAGCTCATGGCGGCGGGCAGCGCTCCGCCGTGCTGCGCCAGCGCCACCGCCAGCAACGGGTTGTTGAACTCATAGCCGACGCGGTAGGCGCGCGCCGCCCGCCAGTCGCCCGCGGAGGGACAAAGCGCATACGGGTAAACGTGAGTCTTGTGCTCCGGTACGATGAAGAACGGCAGGCGGTCGCGACCCCACGGCGTCGCGCCCCATGGCGAAGTGTGCATCAGCCCCAGCACCATGGTGTTGTCGGCCTCGATGCTGGTCATGATGTTACCGAGGTTGGCGATGGCCAGGGTGTAGTCGTCCACCTGCTGGCGGGAGCCCGAGGCGTTGACGTTCGCCGGCAGGTTGATATCCGCCGTCGCCGCGAAATCGCGCATCATGTAATCGAGGCCGCGGCGCAGATCATCCGCACCCTGCGCCGACAGGATCAGCACCGGCAGCGCCGGCCACCCTTCCGGGACCTCGTCGTCGAGCACGAACACGAACGCGTGGCCCGCCTGGTCGCGCCGCTTGCGGAAGCCGCCCTTCGCGTGATCGGAGAGCCGGTTGATCAGCCCCCTCGCGTAGTGATTGTCGCCCTTGATGTCGAGCGCGACGCGGAAGCTCGTCCCCCACGGCAGGTCGGCGTTGAGCTCCTCCTGCACGGTCAGGTCCTGGGGGACGGAGACGCCGCGGTGCTGGCGGTCGCCGTCATCGAACAGCGGCGTGCAGAACACGCCCTTGCTGATGAGCTTTCCCGCCAGGGCGTATGCCTGGTCCTCGACCGCGTCCCCGTGGGGGATGACCAGCGCGACCATGCCCAGGGTGAATGACGCGGAGTTGGCAGTGCCCTTGGTTCCCATGCGCAGGCGCGCGCAGGAGCCGTGAGCGAACCACTGGTAGGCCGCGCGCAGTCCGCACTCCGACAGGTTGTTCTGCGCCTGGGTGCGAAAATCGAAGACGCTTTTGCTCGCCTTGCGGGTCACCACCGCGCAGCGCTCCTCGAATATCGGTTCCACCCCTTGCAGCCCCGAGGGGAAGGTCACCACGAACAGGTCATGCTGGCCGCGATAGTCCACCAGCCGCGTGACGCAGTCAATGCGCGCCAGGCCCGGGTAGAGGGTGATCTCCTGCTCGCGCCGGCAGTCCTTCATCGCCCCCTTGATGACCAGCGCACTGCTCACCGCGCCCGCGCGCAGCTCCACCTGCGCCTCGTAGTCGCGCGAGCACCACCGGGGGCCGGTGGTCCACACCTCCCACGGGGGTTCGCGGCGCGCCGGATCTTCAGCCAGGGCCACGATCTCGTTGCCGGGGCCGCGCGACGTATCCAGCACCTCGCGACGCGCCTGCTTGTCGTAGAGACTGACGATGCCGCCGTGATCGGCATCCACGCGCACGCGGAAGAACTCGTTCTCGATCATCGCGCCCCGCTTCGTCACCGGCGGCGGCGGCATCTCCGGCGCCGGCGTCACGTAGAACAGGCGGTAGCCTAGGGACGGGATGTCAGCCGCGATGAAACGGAGGTCGGCCTGCAGGCGTCGCCGCCGCTTCGCGGTCGCCAGCAGTTCGACCGCCACCTCCCGGCCCTCGGCGGTGCGCAGCGCGAAGCCCTTCCACCCCGCCGGCAGCTCCACCGTCACCCGGCAGACATCGGTTCGGGCCCAGTTGAGCGGGTTGAACACCGCCAGCGGCAGCGCGTCGGCCGCCGGTGCGGGCGCGGCGGTGTCCACCAGCGAGCCGATGTACCTCAGCGCCGAGTCGAGCGCTTCCGCGGCCAGCTCCAGCGACTCGCGGTAGGCGGCCATGAGGTCGAGGTATGCGCGGTCACAGCAGGGACCGGTGATCGCGTCGTGGTGCTGGTTGAACAGGAGCTGCCGCCACGCCTTGTCCAGCGCGAGTTCGGGATAGGTCGCGCCGAGGGCGGCGGCGAAAGCGCCGAATTTCTCCGCATTGACGATCGCGTTCTCGGCCATGCGGTTGCCGATCTTGAACTGGACGCGCGTGATGGCGGTGCCCTGATGATGGTACTCCATGTCCCGCGCTGTCTCCGGTATGCGCAGGCCCTGCTCGCGGATGCGCCGGTGGGCGTCGAGCATGAACTTGCTCTGCCCCGAGCCGCTCACCCGGATGCTGGGCGTGCCTTCGCGCAGACCCCCCGTCAACCCCGCCATCCACGCGGTGGGGGGCTTGAAGTCGTTGGCGTCGAGCCGCACGTCGCAATTGAGCCCGTACGCTGTGAGTTCGGTGCACTGCTTGCTGATGCGATCCCGCAGGTCATCCTGCCCCTGCGTCCGGTAGCCGTAGCCCAGGCGCCGCATCAGCAGCCGGGTGCCGTCCGGCGCGCGGTGCCAGAATAACGGGTAAAACCCAGAGATGGGCTTCGACCAGCAGCAGCCGAGAAAGCGCGATTGCGCCAGGATCTGCGATAGCTGCGCGCAGTGGCCGAAGACGTCCCACGGGGCGTACACCAGCGGCTCGTCGCCGAGGACGCGCTCGTGATAGAGGCGCCCGTAGATGATATTGCGGATGATGCCCTCGGCGCTGATCAGCTTCTCGGCGGGCTGGTTGTAGGAACCGCCCGTGCCAATGCGCCCCTGACGCACCAGATCGCGGATGAGCCCGCGCTCCTCGGGGTGAGTGTCATAGTAGGGCTTCAAGTACGACAGCTCGTGCAGGAACACGCCGTAGTGGGGATCGACGCGGCAGATCTCAAGATTCTGTCGTACGTCTCCCAACAGCGACACGGCGTAGTCGCGTTGATCTTCAAGCCACACTGCGTCGCTGTGAAAACCAGGCACCAAGTACACGACATCGGGACCTGGCTTCTGCGTTTCTCTCGCGTCGGACAACTGGGTGACTCCTTTCGGTTGCCGGCCTGCCGGGCAACGCGCTCCGCAAGCTCCGGATCATGCCGCGCGCCGCGGCTGGGCCGCGGCGCGCGCGTGGCTGCAAACACATTTCGGCGGTGCGAAGACCAAACCTCTTCGCGCGCAAGCGCCGATGTAACGCCGGCACCTGCTGGACTTCTCCTCGCAACTGCCGCCGCAGGTGGAGCAGTTGATCTTTCAGTAAGTACGGTCAGGTGCGGCTTGCCCCTCGACCGGGAGCGGCTCGAGCCCCTGCGCGGTGACGCGGATGCGCTGCGCGCGCAGCCGCTCCGGTTTCGCGTCCATGTAGACGAACAGCACCACCTCCGGCTCGACCTCCAGCAGCGCCCCCATCGCCCATACCGGGAAGTCCACCGTCGTCCCCTCATCCCAGGTGCGGCCGCCGTCGTGGCTGAGATGGATGGTGTGGCCGGGGAAGCGGTGTGCCACCAGCGCGGCCCCGGACTTGGTGCGCGTCATGCAGGCGGCGTACCCGGGAAAGGGTGCGCGCCGCGCCGAGGACCAGGTCTGCCCGCCGTCATCGGAGTGGGTCTCCCACATCCACGGGGAGTAGATGGGGCGGATGTAGCAGATGATGCGCCCGTCATCAAGCACCGCTCCCACCGGTTCCGAGAGGTCGAGGCAACTCTCCGCCGCGCCCGCCTGTCCCCGCCAGACGAAGCGATCGAGGTTCGCGGGCGCGGACCACGTGGCGCCGCCGTCGGTCGAGCGAATGGCGAACGCCTGCGCCTCCATGGCTCCCCACTGCATCACCTCCCGGTCCGCGGCGCGCGCCAGCCTGCCGGTCAGGAGCCGCACCAGGGCGCCGTCCGGCAGCTCCAGCAGCGCACCGTAGGCATGAAGCTGCGGCGGGTCGGCGGGCCAGTCGCCGCTCAGCTTGGCGGCCGTGGGTTCAGACCACGTGCGCCCGTCATCGTGCGATTCCGCCATCAGGATGCGGCGGGGCTCGGCGTGGACCGCCTGCAGCAGCAGCCGACCGCTCTTGGTTGCGTGCACGACGCCCCAGTGCAGCGCGGCCGGCAGCTCCACCGGTTCGCCCCAGGAATGCCCGTTATCGCGTGACCGCACGATGAACGTGCGCTCGGCGCGGGTGGCCGGGATCGCCAACAGCAGGTCGCCCCTCGGCGCCCGACAAAGCGAAGGCAGGGTTTGTTCGCCGCCGATGCCCGGCGCCGGGTGAAACCAGTTGCCCCGACCGGCCGGGGCGGTCTCGTCCCATGCAGGTGCCGGCGCCGCATCGCCGCTGACGCGCAGGTTGCGCAGCGCGAAGCCCCCATACCCGGCGAAGCCGATGCGCCCGGGGGCGGCGGCGAGGTCGGTCACCACCGGCCCGGGGCGGTCGTCAACCCACAGGCGGATGGCGCCGCCCACGCATTCTACTCGCGCCCGGTACCAGCGCTCGGTCTCGCTGAGCACGCCGGGGATCAGCGCCAGCTTGAGGTTGCGGATGTAGCCCGATTCGTCAACCCGGGAGATCGCCGCCCAGAAGTGGCGCGCGCGCGTCTGCTGGCCGCACCACGGGAAGCTGACCCAATAGTAGTGATTGGCAGCTTGGGCGCGCAGGATGACCCCGACATCGCCGGCGCCGGTCTCGCGATAGCTCGCCAGGAACTCGAACTCCACGGTCGCGTCCGCGAACGCCTGCGGCAGATAGAACGCCAGGGCGTGATGGTCCGGCGTGTCCGGCGGAGAGATGCACCCCCAGGCGTCTTCGCTCCACGCGCCGTTGATAAACGCCCAGTCGCGACCATCGCGGATTCTCAGGTTCATCGCCAGCGGTCTCCCATGGTGCACTTGTCGTCAATAGGCTCGCAGTTGCGGGACGCGCGCCCCGTATGTTTCCGGCGCCAGGGTGTACTGCGCGACCGCTAGGGCCATCTCCATATCAGCGATGGTCTAGCGCAGGAACCGCGCTCTGGCGAGTCGGTGGCCGCGTAATGGTCTCCTCCGTGTAGATCCTTGCGATGAAAGCGCCCACGCTGGAGCCGAGCCATACGCTCCACGCAACTATTGCCGCGGCGAGCAATAGCTTCATCAGAAGTCTTCCTGGCTGTCGTGCCATCCGACGAAACACGCTGACAGCATAGACCAGGGGCAGCAGAACGACGAATGCGATGCCACCCAGGACTGCTATAGCCAACAGCACGTCGAAACGCATCTTGCGATGCTACCTCAGAAACCGCCTTTAGTCTGGACTGAATATGATGACTTCCCGAGCAATGCCGCCGGCGTCGAAAAACACGTACATTCCCCAATTGGGCGTCGCATACAAGCATACCCGCTCAATGTCACGGCGTGCGAAAAGAGTCCTCAGGCGGTCGCGCGTGATGTATCTGGTCGGCCAATCGTCGTGGCCATAGGTCTCCTCGGGCTGACCAACAGCCCGTGCGACCTCGTCCACTTTCATGCCCACGTGAACACGATCGAATTCCTTCGGGTAGGCGGTAACCCGCTTGACGATCGCATCGGCGATCCAGACGCCCAGATAGAGAAGCCCCACGACCAGGACGCACGCGATGATGAGCAACAACGTGATTCGCCTGTCTCGTCGCAACTGGCGCGAGGACCCGACCCGGTCGTGAACGTGGCCCGCCATTCCGTCACCTCTGCAAGATCATGCAGGTGCAGCACCTCCTGCACGTCCCCCATTCCCCCTGCTTCAATCCCGGGGCACATACCGTAATCTCCTAACCGGCAGGCAGGTCTTACTTCCTTCTCGGCCCCGGTTTGCCGCGCTGAGTGACGTGATGCGCCACCCCTGGCGCGACGATACGGGCGATGCGGAGCATGGCCCACTTGTACTACTATCAGTGCTCCCTGTCAATGATCAAGAGGCTGTTTCAAAACCCGGGCTGACTGTCACCCTGAGCGGCAGCGAAGGGTCTCCTCTGGGAGGCAGATTCCTCGCTTCGCTCGGAATGACACCCCAAGGGGGAAGCAGTCTTGAAACAGGCTCTGAGTCGTGGGTCCCCAGAATGCACCCGGAATGCAGAATGCGACGGACGCATCCTGAAGGAGGTGAGCTCGGTGCGGGAGAAGGGGTCTGCCATGTATGACAACGCCCTATTGCCGGGCGAGACGGTTGCGCTGACGCCCGCGCAGGAAGATGCGCGCCTGATCGCGGAGGCCAGGGTCCGTTTCTTCCGCGAGTATCCCACGCGCTGGCAGCGCATGTTGGCGACATGGCGGCAGCCGCCGCGCGCGATGATGGGGTGGCTGATGTATGCCGCCAGCTATCTGTTCACCACCCACGGGGTGCGGTGGGCGCTCGATCCGGTGATACCCGCGTCCCGGCTGCTGCCCGACCTGCCTGGCGAGTTGCCGATGGAGGTACTGGCGGACCTGTCGTTCCTGCTCTTGACCCACGACCATGACGATCACGTAGACTATCGCCTGCTGGCCGCCTTGCGCAGCAGCGGAGTGCGCTTCGTTGTGCCCGAGCATATGCTTGCCACCGTGCGGGCCCACGCCAACCCGCATGAGAAACAACTAATCGTCGCCCAGCACGGCCAGCGCCTTGAGCTCGATGGTATCGGCGTGCTCCCCTTTCCCGGGTGGCATTGGTACCGGCAGGCGGACGGACAACTCTGCGGCCTGGACGCCACCGGCTACCTGGTGGAGGTGGACGGCCAGCGTTGGCTCTTCCCCGGCGACGTGCGTGACTATGGCGTGCCGGAGATCCGGCAACTTGGCCCCGTGGATCTCCTCTTCGCCCATCTCTGGCTGGGGCGCGGATGTGCGGGGGACTCGGTCCCGCCGCTGCTTGACGCCTTCTGTGATTACCTGCGCGCGTGCGCCCCGCGGGCGGTGGTGCTGGCGCACCTGTACGAATTCTCCCGCGCGACCGACGACCTCTGGCATCGGCGCCATGTCGCGTTGGTGCGATCGTGCTGGGGCGCTCTCGCGCCCAACGTGCCGTTGCGCGCGCCCGAGGTGGGAGAAGAGATGGGGCTGTGAGAATCGGGGTGTCGCTGCCGCCCGCCTATGTCGCCGGGGAACCCGACGAACTGCTCACCGGCGCGCTGGGCGACCCCGCGACCGCCCTTGCCGCACTGCGGCAGGCGGGGGTGACAGCCATCGAGCTGCGCGCCGTCGGCCCGCACACGGACCCCGCGCTGGCGTTGGCCGCCGCGCGTCAAGTGTGGCATGCCGGGGGTATCCTCACCATTCATGGCGAGCTGCCCGCGTCCACGCCCGCGGCACTCTACCCCGCGCTGGTGGCGCTCTGCCGGGAGATGGCGCAGCAGGGCCGAGATGCGATCGTCACCATGCACAGTTACAAGTCGCTGGAGGAGCCGACGGACGCCCTAGCTGCGCGGACCATCCGCGCCGTCCGCGAGCTGCTGCACGATGCTGGGGAGCAGGGGCTGCCACTGCGGGTGGCCGTGGAGCTGAACCGAGCGAAAGGCGGCAACGATCCCAGCGTCAGCTACCGGCGCCTGCTCTCCATGCACGCTCGCATTGGCCACCCGCACGTCGGGTTCTGCTGGGATTTCGGCCACGCCTTTTCCAATGTCCGCCAGGGCGTGATGATGCTTGTCCCCCCCGATGCGTTCCTCCGCCGGGTCATCCACACGCATATCCACGACCTGGACGCCGACGGCGCGACTCATGCCCCGCTGACTGAGGGACGGGTGCCGCTCGCGTCTGTGCTGCGGGCGCTACGCTCCGCCGGCTATGGCGGCATCCTCAACCTGGAACTGGGCGGACGCCGCCAGGACCGTCCCGCGGGTGTGCGCACCGGACTCTTTGCCAGTATCGCCTGCCTCGTTGACGTGTTGACGACGCTGAAACACACCCCGCTGTGAGCCACTGTCACAGTCGCTATTTCGCCTCCCGTCGCTGGCTGCGCGGAAATCTCCCCGTACGGCCGTGGAACACCGGAGAGAGACGGTTCGAGACCGAAGGGGGAATTCGGGGGGATTCGGGGGACACACACCATAATCTCCTAACCAGCAGGCAGCTCTTCCTTGATTAAGTCATATGTCCCCCGAAATGGAAATGGCCTTGTTTCCTGGTCTTGGCGGCGCGCTTCTCGCTTTCGCCTCCTCCGGGAACTCCTGTTACGATGCGAAGTCGGCGCGCGCGAGACGGCGCGGCCTGCGTTCGATCAGGTAGTAAAGCCATGCCGCGCTGACGTGCAGCAGGACCAGAATCACCATCCATATGACGTAGCGACGCCCTTTGCCCAGCGAGATTGCCCGCACGCAGTCCAACAACATGGTTATCCACAGTACGACGGCGAGGACTACGGCGATGCCCATGTATGCCGCGAGTGCTGGCAAGAAGGACCGGTACATCGACGAGAACCTCTCTCTTCCGGCAGGGTCCGCGAGAAAGGTGTACGCGGTATTGACTGACATCACATAGGTCACGGACATGAGGCCGATAACAGAGGCGAACATCGAGGCGAAGGCGATCGCGTCCAGAAGCCACTCCCTGCGGGTCCTATTCGCAGGCCTGCGTTGCACGGCCTTCAGCTCACCGTTCGCCATTCGAGCACTCCTCTTCGCTTCTATGATGTGCCCAGGCCGAGATCACCGACAGGTCGGACTTCGGGTTTCGCACCGCGGTGATTCGTCCCGCCGCGTCACAGTCCTGTTCCGCCAGCGCGCCATTCGGGTCAGCCCGCGTCCGTCGCGGTGAAATCGCCGTAGGTCAGGCACGTCTGCTGGTAGGCGAGGAAGTGCTCCAGCGGCACCTCGGGGCTGATCGAATGGTGGCCGATGATGACACCCCCGTCGCGCCCGACATCAATGATGCGGCGCGCCTCGGCCTCGATCTTCTCGATGGGCCCCTTGACCATGGTGGCGGTGTTGCACATGCCCCCGGTCAGGATGAGCCTGGGATAGAGCTCCCGCAGGCGCACGACGTCCATGTTGGCCCGCGGCTCCACCGGGTTGAGCGCCTGAATCCCGGCGTCAATCAGCATGTCCAGCAGCGCGCGCGGATCGCCGTCGCAGTGCAGCCCCACATACTTCGCCCCCGCTTGCTTGTAGGCCCCGATCATGCGCCGGTAGGCGGGCAGGAAGATGCGCTCGAACGCGGCGGGGCTGAACATGGGGCCGCTGTTACAGGCCATGTCGTCGAAGATCCAGATGCCGCTGTCCTGGAGCGACCAGCGCCGAACGGCCTCCACCCCGACCGCGGTCAGGTGATCGCCAACCTTGTCGGCCAGGGCCTTGGCCAGCCCGGGATCGCCGGCGATGTCCAGCAGGAACTGGGCCTCGCCGCGCACCAGCGTCGTCCGCAGGTAGGGGCCTCCGGTCTTGGCGAAGACGCAGTGCTTGCGCTTGGCGCGCTCGATGTCGCGCTCGTACTCGGGCGGCCACATGCGCTCAGGATCGTAACGCAAGTCGAGCTGAGGCGGCTCGAACTCGACCGCGTCGGGGTCGGCGCCCTCCGGCATGGCGACCTCGAGCGTCTGGTTGAAATAGGCGTCAGCGCGGCGACGGATGGTGGTGCCCCAGCCGTTCATCTCGTAGATCCAGCCGCTCTCCTCCTTGAGGCGACGCGCGCGGGTGGGGAAGGGCGTCTCGTCCGGCGCCCAGATGGAGATGTCCGAGAGGTCCTGGAGCGGCCCCAGGCGCTGGAACCACGAGTCAGGGTACTCGAGGAAGCTGCCCTCCCAGCGCGGGATACGATCGGGGCGCCTGAACGCGCAAGCCGCCAGCACGCGGTCCGGTGAAGTCATCGGGCTATCACACCTCCTGGTCCAGGACCGCCGCGGCGCGCTGCGGCCAGTCGGGCTGCTTGAGCAGTTGCGATCCCACGGCGACGAGGTCGGCGCGGCCCTCCTCGATTACGCGGTTGGCCAGCTCCGGGTCGTGCAGCTTGCCCACCGCGATGATGGGCACCGAGACCGCCTGCTTGATGCCCGCGGCCAGCGGCACCAGGTGGCCGGGCTCGTAGTCCCGGGGGCTGCTCAAGCTCGCCGAAACGTGAATCGCACACGCGCCGGCCGACTCCAAGGCGCGCGCGATCTGACAGCTATCCTCGAGCGTCAGGCCGTTGGGGCGCTCCTCGATGGCGCTGATGCGGACGATAATGGGATAGTCGTTGCCCGCAGCCTCGCGCATCGCCTGCACGCACTCCAACGCGAAGCGCAGCCGCCCGTCGGGGCCTCCGCCGTATTGGTCGTGGCGATGGTTGGTCGCGGGCGAGAGGAACTGGTTGACCAGGAAACCGTGCGCGCCGTGGAGCTCCACCGCGTCGAAGCCGGCGGCCCTCGCGCGCCCTGCCGCCGCCCCGAAGAGCGCGGCCAGCTGGTGCGCCTCGGCCGTGGTCAGCTCCCGCGGCCCATCAGGACCGGGGAATGCGTCGGCGGAGGGCGCTACCCCGTGGCCGCCGATGGTCTTGGGATCGGCGACCCCACCCGCGTGGTGAATCTGAATGGCCGCCGCCGCCCCGTGCTCCCTGATCGCCCCCGCCAGCCGCGACAACGGCTCGATATGCGTGTCCTTCGATATGCCAAGCTGCCTGGGTGATAGCTTGCCGTCCTCGCGTACGTAAGTGGCCTCGACGATGATGAGGCCGACGCCGCCGTCCGCGCGCGCAACATAGTGCTGGATAACCTCCTGGGTCACCACGCCGTCCGCGCCGGCGTGGTTGCGCAGCATGGGCGGCATGACGACGCGGTTTTTCAAGCGCAGGGACGGGTGCAGGTCAATCGGGTCGAACAGCCTCGCCATGGCACGGACCTCCCGGAGCTGCAACACGCTGGGACTGAATTCGAGGCGTGGACCCGGAAACCCTTGCTGCGCTCGGTGGCGGCGCTTCCCCGCTGGAGACTTGCTCACCCCCGGCGAGCGGTGAGCGTATTGCTCCACGATCTGACCATCCCGTCCGACAC
This sequence comes from Armatimonadota bacterium, assembly GCA_035527535.1. Classification (NCBI taxonomy): domain Bacteria; kingdom Bacillati; phylum Armatimonadota; species Armatimonadota bacterium. The sequence goes on along the minus strand of DATLAK010000139.1, from coordinate 8,354 downwards.
TCTGTCGGACAACCTGACACCCGTTGGCGTGGGTGTGATCGACTCTAGTGGGGATGGTTGGGCGACGCACCGGGCGCGACTTCCTATTGAAGTCGCGATTCGCGCCCCGACGAGTCGGGGCGCGCCCAAGGGTGCTCCCCACTTCTTGCGTTCACACCTGTTTGCGCGAGGGATGCTTCGACCACCAGCGAGTCCTACCAGCCGGTGGCAGCCACGGTCCTGGGCGATCTCGGAGTGCAGAAGCTTGCCCGCCTGAGGGTTGCTCGCCTCTGGCGAGCGGGTGAAACTGAGCCGGCTCTCCGCGGAGGAGCCCCGATTCCATCGGGGCCAGTCTTCGTCTGGGGGCTGGACGCGCTGACGGAGTGATTTCCAGACCAACTGTCGCCCGTATGAGCGCGCGTGGCGGCCTCGCAAGAACGTGTTCGCACCAAGTGAGCGCCATGAACGCGAAGCCGCCACGCTCTCACTCAATCTCCGCGGTCGACTTGGCACCAGCTCATTCGGCAGTGCGCTGCAAACCAGCGTGAGACTCAGCCGCCCACCGGCCGTCTGGGTACCGCGAGAGGTAACCCTCGTACCCTTTCTGTGCCAGTGACCGCAGCTTCAGTTCTTCCAGGCAGCGGGCCATCCAGAAGTGCGCACTCTCCGCAGGCCAACGATAGGGATCGCCTTCCTCGTGGGCCAGAATCGTGCCGCGCCAGCAGAGCGATTTCTCGTGCTCGCCGGCTTGCTCATAGGCGTCCGCCAGGTAAGCCAGCAAGGGCGAATCCACGTGCTCCGGGTATGAGCGAATCGCGTCCCAGAACGCGTCGATTGCCTCTTGGAAGCGTCCGGAGTTCAGCAGGCAGATACCTGCCATCATCTGGGCTTCCGCAGCAGTCTGCGGGTCGGAGGCCTTCGACCGAAGTTGGGTGTATGCCGCGTACGCTCGCCGGTAATCCTTGCTCTCCCGGTCGCTCCCTTTGAAGAGACCCCATGCTTTCGTCCTGAGCCGCTCCACAGTCATCTTCGCGAACTCAGGTCCTGGTGAGCCGCCCTGCAGTCCTTCTGCAACCATCTCTGTGATCTCCTTTCGCATGCGAGCTCTCGCTCTGCTCAGGCGCACCTTGACTGCACCTGCCGAGATGCCGATAAACTGCGCAACCTCGTTGTGCGAGTAGCCATCGACGTAGTGGAGAATGACCGCCAGCCGGGTCGGCTTGCTCAGAACTGCCAACGCTTGGCGTAGCTGACACGCAAGATCGAGCTGAACTGGGGCTTCCTGGGTGAGTCGCTGGTCCGTTCGGGGCTGAACGTCGGCGACGACCAGTTCATGCTCACGTCGGCGCAAGGTATCGATAGCTCTCGCGCTGGCAATCCGGAAAAGCCAGCGCCCGAACCGGTCCGGGCTCCGTAGCGTGGGAAGCTGCACGTAGGCATTGATAAACGCCTCCTGGGCGATGTCTCTTGCCTCCTCGAAGTCCCCCACTAGGTGGAAGGCAACCCCAAAGACAGCGTCCTGGTAGCGGGCGACCAGTTCGCCGAAAGCGTCGTGATCGCCCGACAGGGTTGCGTCCACTAGTTCGCCGTCTGATCGCTGGGCTGGCACGATCTCATTCTCCATTAGATAGCCGAAGATCTGCCATGAAAGGTTACATTCCGCACTCGACACGGAGCCGAAAATTGTGGGCAGCCCCCGCAAGGCGGGGGAGAACCCCATCCAGGGTAGCACTACGCAGATGTGACGTCCATTTGCGGCGAGACGGAGGCAAGGAGTCGAGGCCGGGGTCACTGGGGCTGAGACAGCTGAACGAGAGGTCGCTGTGGACAGAGACCCTCGGGTCAGCTCTCACCAAAGGAGCCCCGATTCCATCGGGGCCCGTGTTCGCCTGGTGGCTGGACGCGCTCACCAAGTAGGGCAGCCGCGGCAGAATCAGGAGGACACCCCCCGCTCAGCCGCGGCGGGGCCTGCGCCACGGCATGGCGGCAGGTCGAGAGCGCAAACGAGACGAATCACTTGACCGGAGTCGCACCATGCACGATGACCTACGCATTCGGACTTGTCGCGAACGGGATATAGTCCCACTGGCTCGCCAATTCTCATCAGGCGACTCTCACGTTCACGCCTTTCGCTACGCGAGGCAGCAGGATGGGCACAGCGTCTATCTAATCGCCTGGCTGGCAGAAGCTCCTGTGGGACACCTGGATCTCTGGTGGCAGGCGGCGGAGGATTCTCCGAGCGCGCAGCAGCACCTCGCCGGGTGTCCTGAGTTGAACGGCATTGCCGTCCTGCCCCAGTACCAATCCCGGGGCATTGGGACGCGACTGATCGCTGCCGCCGAGCAGAAGGCTCGCGAGCGCGGGTTCCGGGAAGTGTGCGTGGGGGTGGACCCCGAAAATACGCGGGCGCGCTCCCTCTACAAGCGGCTGGGCTACCGAGACTGGGGACATGGCGTCGTGGAGGCGTATTGGCTTCTGCCTGACCAGCACGGTACGCGCCACGCAGAGGAGGCCGTGTATCTGCGAAAGAATCTGGGCAGCGAGTAGTCGGGCATCGCGCTCGCTCGGATAGCATCTGCGTGACAGGCCCCGCTCAGCCGCGGCGGGGTCTGCGCCGCCCTTCGCCCAGGGTGCTCAATCATCGAGTACCGGGCCGCCCTGCGCAGCGTCGTTGCAGCGCCCGCAGTCCGGCTTGGGACAGTGGGTGATCATCGGATCGGCGCGAATCGCTGCGGTGACCGCCTCCAATGTCGCCGAGACAGGGAAGATCAGCCAGCGGCTGGTGCCCACTTTGCATTCACTCTGCAGAGGTCGGAGCACCGGGAGCAAGTTTCCGAACCCGTCAGAACAGCCGCCTGCCTCGACCTCAATTGGGTCGCCGTCGGTACCGTTGGCCCACCGGCGGAATGGATTGCGCCCCGCCGTCTGTTCGGCAAGGTGCAGGAGAGTCATCTTCTCCAAGCCCACCCCCATGAGCACGACAGAACCTCCAGCTTCTGCCAAGGCCTCCAGGGGCGCCCAGACGTGCAGCGGTGTTTGTCCCGACACCAACCGCGCCGCCAGCGGGCCGATGGCCGAGAAGGAGCAGAGAGGATGGCACCCACGGACGCGCTCCGGCATGGCGATGACACTCGCGGGTATCGCACCCATGTCCTCAACGTCGATCTCATTGGAGTCAGGCGTGAAGATGCGTCCCTCTCCCGCAGAGGAGGGTTCGAACTTGTCATCATAGTCCCACGCATTCCGCGGTCGCCGGAACCTGGCGGGAGGCGGCACAGCGAAAGTCCACGAGAAGGTGGGGACCAGGACGGTGCAGCCCTTGCCGAGGAGACCGGCGACGACAGCCGACGCGCCTCCATCTACCCGGCCGAACGAGCGCAGAGACGCGTGCACGCAGAGCGGGAGCCCAGAGAGGCCCATCCGCTGCACGGCACTGGTGATGTCCTGCACGGTCACCACGGCTTCCCTCCTCACGCAGAGGGCAGTTTACGGCCAGCCGCGCCGGACGTCAAATGGCAGGCTGCAGCGGGTGTGTTCGCGCAGAGTAGGGATCGCCCTCGGGCGCGCGGCCCCATAAGTCCCACGGGGTCGCGAGTTCCTCGCGTCCCGACCTGTCAGGGCGCGACCAGATGCAGACCGGTTCGCCTCCGGCATGACGGGTCACTAGCCGGCTCAGTGGAGCCGGCCTCCACCGTTGGAGGACGGCCACCCTGGCCGTCACTGGCCCCTTCCGCAAAGAAGATGTGGGTAATCACAAGCCCTTGATGAGGGGGAGAATTCAGTCAGCCTCGCCTGTTCCCTCGGCGCGGCGACGGCGGCGCTGACACAGCCGGGGGCGGCTGTGCTACACAGGTCGGTGCTTCGCGCCGCCACTGCCGTGATGCGCGAGGCCCTGTGGCTGACCTGAAGCCGGTGAAGCGCGACCGGGGTGCCGCGCGGCCCGCTCGGAGAAGCGGGCCGCGTAGTTCGTCCTGTCTTATTCGCGCCGCGTGCGCGGCGGCTCAGAACTTCTGCCTGATGCCGATGGCGGCGAAGAAGGGCGGCGTGGTGGTGTAGGGCACGTACTGGATGTTGCCGGTGTTGCCCGGCCCCGGATCGCCCGCCGCGGGCGGGACGTAGGCGCCCGGCAGTACCTCGCCGGTGTTCTTGTCGTACCACGCCAGATTGGTCGCGGTGTGCGTGCCCAGCAGGTTCTGCAGCGCCACATAGACCTCCTGGTCCTCCGTTACCTGATACCGCAGGTTGAGGCTGAACAGCCAATGGCTGCCGGTACGCAGGGCGTCGGGGTCGGCCGGCTGCAGTTGGCCGCTGACGAGAATAGGCACGTCGTAGGGCACGCCTTGCGACGTGAACATGGTCACGTGCTGGTAGTCCGGCCCTCCGAGGTCGAGCCCGCTCTGCCCGTAGGCGTAGCCGCTGCCGTAGCTCAGCCACGGGTTGAATTCCCACCGGCCGCGCTTGTGATTGAGCACCAACGCGGCGGTATGGCGCTGATCCCAGGGCATGTAGTACTCGGCGTCGAGATCGCCGAAATCGAGGCCGAGCGGATAAGCGTTGGCTTGGGGCGAGGTCGCGCGCGCGCGCATGTAGGTATAGCTCAGCCAGCCCTCCCAATCATGAGCCAGGCGCCGCTGCAGCTTGGCCTCCACGCCGCGGGCGACGCCGTGCCCGTTGGAGGCGTAGCGCTTGGGCTCGCGCGGATCGAAGGCGGCGTCGCTCGCGCCATTCCAGCGCTGCACCATATCCCCACTGTCGCGCTCGAAGTAGGTAGCGTCGAGCAGCACGTTCGGGGACAGCCGCGCCTCGAGGCCGAGATCGAACGAGGTGTCAACCTGCGGGCGCAGGGGGCTGGCCTCGGCCAAGAGCAGCGGGAAGATCTGCCCCTGGGTCATATCGCCGAAGTAGTCGGGTATGGGCGCGGTCAGGCCGCGGTCAATGAAGGTCCAGTGGGTGTACTTGGCGGGAGGCATCTGCGCGTACTTGCCCCACGACCCCCGCACCAGCAGCGAGTCTGCCAGCGCGTAGGTCAGGCCCGCGCGCGGGCTGGTCTGGCTGAGATCGAGCTGCGCGACCGGGGTGCGGTCATAGGTCATGCGATCGTGACGCACGCCCAGGTCCAGCGTCAGCTTGTCGTTCGCCCGCCAGCGGTCGCCGATGTAGGCCTGGAGGTTGCGCGTGTCGTTGCGCGCCTCGTACTCCAGCACCGGCGGGAAGATCGGCGGCATGAAGCCCGCGGCCAGCATGTTGTTGTCGCCCCAGATGTGCCACGCGCCGCCGTAGAGCAAGTGGTTGCGCGCGACCTGGCCGGTGTAGTTCAACTGCAGGCCGTAGGCGCGCTGCCGGCGGTCCTGCCAGAACCCCTGCTCGGGCGAGCTGAGATCAACCCGCAGCCAGTTCTCCAGCCGGTAGCCGCGCACGGTGTAGAATGCCTTGGGGCTGAGGGTGTGGCTCCAGGTCACCGCTTCCAGACCGTACCCCTGGCGGCCGAAGTCACTGGTTTCGGCCACCGGGACGAAGAGGCCGGTGTCGGGATTGAACGTCTCGGTGTGCGAGAAGGGGAACCGGTAAAGGGCGTAGCCGTGGTTGGCCACCAGCGTCAACTGGTCGTCGGCGCCGATGGTGTAGATGGCCTTGAGGATGGCGTCGGACGAGCCCTCGCACGACTTGACGAAGTTGTTGTCGGGGAACTCACTGCGCCACATCACGCTCTGGAAATACCAGTTCCAGGGCCCGTCCACGCGGCCTTTCTCCAGGATCAGGTTGCGGTAATCCCACGGGCTGCCGAAACTGGTATCCACAAATCCGCCCCGCACCTGGTCGCCGCGCTTGATAACCTGGTTGATGACGCCGCCGACATAGCCGGGATAGGAGGCCGGGTAGCCGCCGGTGAACAGCTCCATGCGGTCGAGGCCGACGGTGACGATGTTGGTGGCGAAGACGTTGTTGTTGGGCTCGACGATGGGGATGCCCTCCAGCATGTATCCGATCTGGTCCTCGCGCGCGCCGCGAATGCGCGGGTAGCCGATGGCGTCCGGCACCGCGCCCGGCTGCCCGAACACCAGGCCCGGGAACTGATAGAGATCCATGGGCTGCCCGCGGGTTGATTGCTCGTCCTCGGCCGATACGGTGTACGCGGTTGCCGTCACCGCCGGGCGCACCTGCAATTGCGCCGCGGTGACCTTGGCTTCGGCCCCAGGCACCTCCAGCACTGTCGCTTCGAGGGCGAAATCGCAGCCCGCGGTCTGCTCCTGCAGGATCAGCACTCCGGTGCTGACGGCGTCCACATAGCCCACCAGGCTGGCGCGCACGTCATAGGTGCCCGGCGGGATGTTGGTGATGATAAACTTGCCGTCGGCGCCGGTGACGGTGGTCAGGCTGCTGCCCTCGATGCTGATGTTGACGCCGACCAGCGGCGATCCCGTAGCGCCGTCGCTGACGCGGCCCTCGAGTATCCCGGTGGTGACGACCGCGCCTGCGCTTACTGCCAACCCGACGACGATGAAGGCCGCCAGTAACACTGTCGGCCATGGACTGCGGAGCATAGCTGCCTCCTCATTGCTGGATATGGGACTTGTTGTTAGCGTAGGTATCTACCGCATTTGGGCTGCTTTGTGATATGCAAATGGCGCCGCCATGGGCGCAAACTCGACCACGATGCCTACTCGAGGGAGAAGGTGAGAGTCGCGTAGGTAGCCACCTCCCGCGGCATTCCATCCTGCACCGCCGGCCGGTAGCGCCACTGCTTCACCGCACTTATCGCGGCGCCGTCGAGCCTTGCGTCCCCCGACGAGGTGACGACCTTCACCGCACTGACCTTGCCCTCCTTGGTGACCGTGACTCGCAGCTTGACCGAACCCTGTACCCCCTCCACCTGGGCCGCCACCGGATACAGCGGGTTGACGCGCCGCACCAGCGCCGGCAGCGTACGATCCGCCAGGCGCGACACGTGGCTGCCGCCGCCGCCGCTTGCCGCCCCGCCGCCGCTCGCGCTCGACCCGGTTGCCCCTGCTCCGCCATCGCCCCCGCCGGAGGCGCCGCCGCTGCCGGAACCGGGCCCGGGGCCTGCTCCGGAGCCGCTCCCTGCACCCGCGACCTCTCCCGACCCGCCGCCGCCCGCTCCCGGCAGGTCTCCCTGCCGGCTGCCGGAGCCGAGCCCCACGTCTCCACCGCCCGCGGTAGCAGGCTGTCCGTCACTGCCGCTCGACGGGAGCGGCCGCGGCGCTGCGACGACGGCAGCGGCAGCGACCGGCTCGCGCGCCGCAGTTGTCGGCGCGCGGGAAACGGCGCCTGTTCCTGCCGCCGCCCTAGGAGACGTCCTACGCGGGGGCTGGTCCGCGCGAGCCGCGGATCCCGCAGTGCCTGCCGTGACCGCAGGTCTGCCGGCAACCCGAGGGGGACGACGCGATACCGGTTCCGGCTCGGGTGACGCCGAAGGTGCCGGCGACGGTTCGACTACCCGCGCCGGCGCTCGCGCGGTCGCCGGTGGTGCAACCACCGGCGCAGCCTGCACGAGCTTGACCTCGATCAGGCGGGGGCCGCCAGCCGGCAGCGGTGGGGCGAAATGCATGAACGAGATCACGAACAATGCTGCCGCATGAACGACCAGCGAGGCGCCGAGAGCCCAACGCATCACGCGCCGGCTGACCGCCGCTTCGCGCGTCGTCCGTGCCTCCGGACTATCGAGGGTGATCGCCGCCATGGCAGGAGCCGCTGTCAGCCGCCGCGCGTGGCGATAGCCATCCGCGCCGCGCCGGCCTGCTTTGCCGCGTCCATCACCGCTATCACGCGGCCATGCTCGACGCGCTCGTCGGCGTTGATGACGACCACGACTTGCGGGTTGTCCGCGATGCGCCGGCGCAGTGCCGGCGCCAGCGCCCCGGGGCTCGTCGGCTGCTGGTCAACGTAGAACTTGCCGTCGCGGGTGAGGCTGACGGTCACCTTGGTCAGGGCCTCTCGTTGCGCCGCCCGCGCGCGCGGCAGGTTCACGCGCATGCCCCGCTCGAGGGTCATGCTCAAGCTTGCCACCATGAAGAACACCAGCAGGAAGAAGACGGTGTCGATCATGGGGATGATCTCGAGGCGCGCGCGCCTATAGTCTTGGCGAGGCAGTCGCATAACCGTCCTCCGCGGTCATTCACGAAACGATGGCCGCCAGCTTCTCGGCGTCGCTGAGATCGCGCGCCGCCTGTGCCACCGTCCCTCGACGTTCCGCGAGCGTGTTGGCGAGCTGGGTTGCCCGCACCTCCATCTCCGAGACCAGGTGCTTCACGCGGTCGAGGAAGTAGTTGTACGCGACCAGGCTGTAGATCGCGATCACGAGGCCGGTGGCGGTGGCGATCAGGGCCTCGGCGATGCCCGCGGTGATGCCGGTGGGG